>JADLCO010000207.1 GCA_020847115.1 Pseudomonadales bacterium
CGCGCGGCGGCGACAAGGTATTCGTGATCTCCGCACCGGCGGTGATTCCGGCGGCGGTACCGGCGCCGCCGCGCTGACCGACCAGCTTGCCTGGCCGCGACCCGCTCTTTAGACTGGCGCCCGTTCAAGAGTCAGATGCCCATGCCGGACAGCTTCCCCCCTGGTTCCGTCGGTCTGGTCGCCCCCGCAGTTTTCCGTTTCGACACACCACTGGCCTTGAGCTGTGGCCGTACCCTGCCCGGTTTCGAGCTGGTGGTCGAAACCTACGGCGAGCTCAATGCGGCGCGCAGCAACGCGGTGCTGATCTGCCACGCCCTGAGCGGACACCACCACGCCGCCGGCTTCCACGACCCCGCGGATACCAAACCGGGCTGGTGGGACCACTACATCGGCCCCGGCAAACCGATCGACACCGACAGGTTCTATGTGGTCTGCCTGAACAATATCGGCGGCTGCCACGGCAGCACCGGACCGCGGGCCCTGAACCCCGAGACCGGCGGGCCCTGGGGCAAGCATTTCCCGCCCTTGCGGGTGCGCGACTGGGTCGCCTCCCAGGCGCTGCTGGCCGACCGCCTGGGCATCGCCCAATGGGCGGCGGTGATCGGCGGCAGCCTGGGTGGGATGAACGCGATGCGCTGGGCGGTGGAGCATCCGGAGCGGGTTCGCCACTGCCTGGTGATCGCCTCGGCGATGAAGCTGACCGCCCAGAACATCGCTTTCAACGAGATCGCGCGGCGCGCCATCCGCTCCGACCCGGACTTCCATGACGGCGATTTCGCCGAATACGGCGTAGTCCCCCGCAACGGGCTCGCGCTGGCGCGCATGGTCGGGCACGTCACCTACCTGTCCGATGCCTTGATGGGCGAGCGCTTCGGCCGCGAACTGCGCTCGGGCTCCTTTCAGCACGGCCTGGACGCGCCGGTGCAATTCGCCGTGGAGAGCTACCTGCACCACCAGGGCGACAAATTCGCCGAGAGTTTCGATGCCAACACCTACCTCCTGATCACCAAGATGCTGGATTACTTCGACCTGGCTCGTGAGTACGGCGATGATCCGGTGCGGGCATTCGCGCGGACGCAGGCGCGCTTCCTGGTAGTGTCCTTTTCCAGCGACTGGCGCTTTGCGCCGGAGCGCTCCCGGGAGATCGTCCGCGCCCTGGTGGGGGCCCGTCGGGACGTCAGTTATACCTGTGTCGAATCCGACTTCGGACACGACGCCTTTCTGCTTCCCAACCCGCGCTACGAAGCCGTGATGGGTGCCTACCTGAAGCGCGTCGCGGAGACCTGCTGATGCTGCGGGTAGAGCTCGACGTCGTGCAGCGCTGGATCGCGCCCGGCAGCCGGGTGCTGGACTTGGGCTGCGGGGACGGCGCACTGCTCGACCTGCTCAAGGCCAGCAGGGGCATCGAGGGCTACGGGATCGAAATCGACGCCAGCAAGATCACGCAATGCATCGCGCGGGGCATCAACGTGATCGAGGCCGACCTCGACCAGGGCCTCGCCGACTTCCCCGACAAGAGTTTCGACACCGTGTTGATGACCAATTCCCTGCAGGTGCTGCGCCGGCCGGACCGGACTATCGCCGAGATGCTGCGCATCGGTCGGGAGTGCGTGGTCACCTTCCCGAACTTCGGCAATATCCGCACCCGGCTGTCGCTGATCGCCCGCGGCCGCATGCCGGTGACCAGGCAACTGCCCTACGAATGGTACGACACCCCGAACATCCATTTTTGCACGGTGAACGATTTCGAGGACTTGTGCCGGCAGCTGGGCACGCGGATCCTGGATCGGGAATTCGTCGGTGAACAATTTCCCGACCAGCTGCTCCAAGCGGCATGGCCCAACCTGTTTTGCGCCACCGCCGTTTATCACTTGGCGACCGACATCTGACCAACCATGCGACCTGCACGAGGAAGCCCGCGATGAACACCATCTTCCGCTGGTCGTCCCTGGGCTTGCTGCTCGCCGGCGTGCTGGCGGCGCTCGCCACCCGCGCGGACGACCGGCCGTTTCGCGAGTTCGGGGACTACCGCGTCCATTACAGCGCCTTCAACAGCGTCTTCCTCGACCCGAAGATCGCCGCCGCCTACGACATCGTCCGCGGCGGCGATCGCGGCCTGATCAACATCGCCGTGGTCCCGACTGGCACCCTCGGCGGGCGGGCGGCCCAGGTCAGCGGCCACGTCGCCAACATTTTCGCCCAGCGCCAGGAGTTGAAGTTCTTCGAGGTTCGCGAAGGGGATGCCATCTATTATCTGGCGCCGTTCCGCTTCGAGCACGAGGACGCACTCACCTTCAGCATCACCGTGAAACCGGCGCCGGACCTGCCCTCCTATAGCCTGTCCTTCCAGCGCACCTTCTATCGCGATCGCTGACCCATGGCGCAGCAGGTGGTGCTGGCGAGCAACAACGCCGGCAAGCTGGCCGAATTCGAAGCCTTGTTGCTGACCTCGGGGTTGACGGTGGTGCCCCAGGGACGATTCACGGCGGAGGTCGCGGCAGAAACCGGCGATACCTTTCTCGCCAACGCGCTGCTCAAGGCACGCCATGCCGCACGCGCCAGCGGCCTGCCGGCCCTGGCGGACGACTCGGGGCTGGAGGTGGATTGCCTGGAAGGCGCCCCCGGAGTTCGCTCTGCCCGCTTCGCCGGACCAGACGCCTGCGATGCCGACAACAACGCATTGCTGCTGCGCCAACTCGCGGGCGTCCCCGAGGCCCGCCGCGGCGCCCGGTTCCGCTGCGTGCTGGTGTATCTGCGCGCGGTCGACGACCCCGAGCCCCTGGTCTGCGAGGGCTTGTGGCGCGGGCGCATCCTCGCCGAACCGCGCGGCACGGGCGGCTTCGGCTATGATCCGCTGTTTCTGGTGCCCGAGCTGGCGCGCACCGCGGCCGAACTCGGCACCGCGGAAAAAAATCGCTACAGCCACCGCGGCCGGGCTCTGCGCGCTCTGGTCGCCGCACTGCGTCCCTGAGAGCGCCGCCATGCTGGAGCTGCCCCCGCTCGGGCTCTACGTGCACCTGCCCTGGTGCGTGCGCAAATGCCCCTATTGCGATTTCAATTCGCACCAGGTCGGGGATGCACTGCCCGAGGCCGCATACCTCGCCGCGCTGTGCCGCGATCTCGACCGCGAATTGCCCTGGGTCCAGGGGCGCAAGCTCGACAGCGTGTTTTTTGGCGGCGGCACGCCGAGCCTCTTTTCGGCAGCCACGATCGGAGCACTGCTCGACCACGCCGCCGCTCGCATCGGCTTCACCGCTAACGCTGAAATCACCCTCGAAGCCAACCCCGGGACCGCTGAGGCGGGCCGTTTTCGCGATTACCGGCGCGCCGGGGTAAACCGGCTGTCGATCGGCGTCCAGTCCTTTGCCGACGGCGCATTGGCCGCCCTGGGGCGCATCCACTCCGGCCGGCAGGCGGTGGCCGCGGTGGAGCTAGCCCGACAGGCCGGGTTCGAGCGCATCAATATCGATCTGATGCACGGCCTGCCCGGCCAGACCGAAGCCGATGCCGTCGCCGACCTGCGGCAGGCCATCGCCCTCGCTGCCGGACACCTCTCTTGGTACCAGCTCACCATCGAGCCGAACACCGCCTTCTACCGCAAACCACCCAACTTGCCGACCGAGGCCGTGCTCGCGGCCATTGCCGAAAGTGGGTCGGCAGTACTCGCCGAAGCGGGCTACCGACGCTACGAGATATCGGCCTATGCGCGCCCCGGGGAGGACAGCCGGCACAACCGCAACTACTGGGAGTTCGGCGATTATCTGGGCATCGGCGCCGGCGCCCACGGCAAGCTCAGCGACCCGGCCACCGGCCGCATCGTGCGCCGCCGCAAATCCCGGCAACCCCGGCACTATCTCGATGCCGCGGATCCCTGTGTCGCCTGCGAGGCCATCCCCGATGGCGAGCGCCCTTTGGAATTTCTGATGAACGCCCTGCGGCTGATCGATGGGGTGCCGACCCATTATTTTCCCGCCCGCACCGGCCTGCCGGCGCAGATTCTCGACCGACGCTGGGCGGCCTTGGTGGAGCGCGGCCTGCTCGAATCCCTGGGTCAACGGTTGACCGCCACGGCCCTCGGACACCGCTTTCTCGATACCATGCTGGAGTCCTGGGCAGCCGGCGCGGCATGATCGCGCCACCGCACCATCGCCAGCGGACCGGAACCCCACGCTGCAATGGAACTGACATGGAACGGAAAGGAAAATGGACGACTGAACCAGCCGCTTGCATGCCAGCTATGAGCACTTCTTCCGCACCCGAGCACGGCCCTTCCGACGCCCACCAGCTGCCGCTCCCCGCCAGCGAGGCGAACGACTATCTCCGTGCGGAGCTGTACATCAACCGTCACCTCAGCCTGATGCAGTTCAACCTTCGGGTGCTCGAGCAGGCCCTCGACGAGCGCTATCCGCTGCTCGAACGGCTGCAATTCCTGCTGATCTTCAGCTCCAACCTCGACGAGTTCTACGAGATTCGCGTCGCCTGGCTCAAGCGTCAGATACGCTTTTCCCGGGAGGTCGTGGCCACCGACGGCATGCAGCCGCAGGACGTCCTCCGTGAGCTCAATGCGCTCTGCCACAGCGCCATCGCGCGCCAATACCGGATCCTCAACGAAACCCTGCTACCGGCGCTCGAGCGCGAACGCATTCGCTTTCTGGCCCGGGATACCTGGGCGCCCGAAGTCGGCGCCTGGGCTCGGGATTATTTTTGCGAACAGGTGCTGCCGGTGGTGAGTCCGATTGGCCTGGATCCGGCCCATCCGTTTCCACGGCTGGTCAACAAGAGCCTCAATTTCATCGTGAGCCTCGAGGGCCGCGACGCCTTTGGCCGCGAGACCGGCCTGGCGATCGTTCCAGCGCCCCGGTCGCTGCCGCGCATCATCCGCGTGCCCCAGGAACTGTGCCCATCCGGCGATCATTTCGTGTTTCTGTCTTCGGTCATTCACGCGCACGTCGACCTGCTTTTCCCGGGCATGCGCGCCACCGGCTGCCATCAGTTCCGGCTGACCCGGGATGCGGATCTCGACCTCAATGCCGCCGAAGTGGAGGATCTGGCGCGGGCGCTGCGCGGCGAGTTGCACACGCGCCGGTTCGGCAGCGCGGTGCGCCTGGAGGTCGCAGCCGAATGCCCCGACGACCTGGTGGAGTTCTTGCTCGACCAGTTCAACCTGGAGGCCGAGGATCTCTTTCACGTACCCGGCCCGGTCAACCTGGGACGCATGATGCAGCTGCGCGGCATGGTCGAGCGGCCGGACCTGGTGTTTCCGCCCTTCACGCCCAGCCTGCCCGAAGCACTGCGCGAAGCGCCGAACTATTTCCAGGTGCTCGCGGAGCAGGACATTCTGCTCTACCACCCCTATCAGTCCTTCACTCCGGTGGTCGATCTGTTGCGCCAGGCCGGCCGCGATGCACAGGTACTGGCCATCAAGATGACGCTCTACCGCTCCGGCTCGCGCTCCGAATTGGTGGATCTGCTCGCCGACGCGGCGCGAGCCGGCAAGGAAGTCACCGTGGTCATCGAGCTGCGCGCACGGTTCGACGAAGCCGAAAACCTGCAACTGGCCAGTCAACTGCAGGAAGCGGGCGCTGTGGTCACCTACGGGGTCGTCGGGCACAAGACTCACGCCAAGGCCATGCTGGTGGTGCGCCGCGAAGGGCGCCTGCTCAAACGCTATGTACACCTGGGAACCGGGAACTACCACGCCGGCAACGCCCGCCTGTACACCGACTATGGTCTGCTCAGTGCCAACCCGGAAATCGGCAACGACGTACACAAGTTCTTCCAACAGCTAACGGGCATGGGATTGGCCGAACACCTGGAGCACCTGTTCTGCGCACCCTTTACTCTGCAGGCGCGACTACTGGCGCTGATCGATCAGGAGATCGCTGCGGCACAGCGGGGCAAACCGGCGCGGATCATTTTCAAGGCCAACGGGCTCACCGATGCCACCGTCATTCAGGCACTGTATAGCGCCAGCAGCGCCGGAGTTCAGGTGGATCTGATCATCCGCGGCATGTGTTGCCTGCGGCCCGGCGTTCCCGGCGTCTCCGATCGGATTCGCGTCGTCTCCATCATCGGGCGCTTCCTGGAACATTCCCGCGTCTATTATTTCCTCAACGCCAACCCGGCGATCTATTGCGCCAGCGCCGACCTCATGGAGCGCAATTTGCGCAACCGGCTGGAAATCGCCTTTCCACTGCTCGATCCGCGGGCAGCGCAGCGCGCGATTGGCGAGTTGGAAACGCTGCTGGCGGACAACCTGCAAAGCTGGGAGCTGCACAGCGACGGCAGCTATCGGCGCAACCAGCCGCAACCCGAGGAGCAGGCGCGCTGCGCGCAGTTGCAGCTACTCCAACAGCTCGCCGACCGCTGAGTCTTGGCGTCGATCATTCCAACCGCAAGGCCAGGTTCGCCTGGGCCAGATAATCGCATTCCTGGCTCAGTTCCGCTGCGGTCAACGGGTGGCGATCGAGCCAGCCATCGGGAAACCGGAGTCGATAGATGCCCGGTGCCGCGGAGAAACGCAAGACCGGGACGCCATCCAGCGGCGATGCGTACTTGAACACCACCGCCAGGCGCAACAGCACACACAGGTGCGTCAGCACCCCGACATCTTCGGTCGGAAAACTTTCGATCAGCGCGCGGGGAAACTTACGCCGGTGGGCTCTCACCAAGGCCGCCAGGATGCGCTGTTCTTCGCGGGCAAAGCCCGGCAAGTCCGCATGTTCGATGATGTACTGGCCATGCTTGTGGAACTGACTGTGAGAAACCGCCAGGCCGATTTCATGGAGTCGCGCGGCCCACCGCAGCACTTCTCGGTGCGGATCGGCGAGACCCAAGTCGGCCGCCACCTGAACGAACAGCCCATCGGCGACCTGCTCCACGCGGCGGGCGTGGAACTCCGGAACACCCGAGCGCCGGAGTAGCGCCGAGACCGTCCGTTCGCGGACATCCTCGTGCTGCAGCCGGCCGACCAGGTCGTAGATCGCACCTTCGCGCAGAGCGCCGGAAGAGGCGCGCATCGCTTCGATCTCCAGGGCGTCCATGATCGCACACGCGATGGCTGTGCCGGCCGCTATGACGCCGTAGCGGGCGGCCTTGAGCCCCGCGATGCCACCCAGCTTGTCGACGTGCCCGCACCGGATCAGCTGATCGCGCAACGCGTGCAGACCACTCCGCGTGATGGCGCCACGACCTTGTGCCCGCAGGATTTCAGCGATGGCGAGGTAGGTTCCCGAAGACCCGACGCAGTCGCGCCAACCCTGGGCACGAAACTCCTCGCGGATGTTGAGCAGTTCCATGTAGGCAGCCCGGTAGGCTTGATCGCAACGCGCCCTGGTAATGGCACCATCGGCAAAAAACCGGCGCTGATAGCCCACACAACCCATGTGCAAGCTTTCCAGGACGCGCGCCTCGAAGCGCTGGCCGATGATCAATTCGGTGCTGCCACCGCCGATATCGACCACCAGCCGGGCCGCATCGTCGTCTGCTTCGCTGTGCGCGACCCCCAGGTAAATCAAGCGCGCCTCCTCACGCCCGGCGACGATCTCGACGGGCCAACCAAGCATTTTTTGCGCCGGATCGATGAAGTCGCCGGCGTTCTTGGCGGCCCGCAAGGTATTGGTGCCGATCACCCGCACCATGCCCGGGTTCAGGGTGTCCAGCACCTGCCGAAACCGCGACAGCGCTTCGAGCCCACGCGCGATCGCGGCAGCGTCGAGCCATCCATTTTCCAGCCCGGCGGCAAGCTGCACCTTTTCGCTGCGGATCGCCAGCGGCCGCAACTCACCATGGTTGACCGCAGCCACCAGCAGGTGAAAGCTGTTTGAACCGAGATCGATCGCGGCGAAGAACCGCTCGGAACCGGGCTGGGCGCTGGGTGAGGTGGTTCTGGGGAAGGGCATCGGATCGGTTTCGTCGACTACTGGCAAGGGTGCTATCATGAAGCTATTGTAGGACGCGTAGCCTACTCACAAATCATGACCGTTCGAACGCGATTGCGGAGGCCCCGGTGAGCGACAAAGTGGTCCATGTCAGCGATGCGAGCTTCAAGGCCGACGTGCTGGAAGCAAAGGTTCCGGTGTTGGTCGACTTTTGGGCAGCCTGGTGTGGGCCCTGCAAGATGATCGCGCCCATCCTGGACGAGATCGCCGACGATTACGCCGGCCAACTCAAGGTTTGCAAGATCGATGTCGATGCCAACCGCAACATCGCCGCGCAGTACGGGGTGCGCGGGATTCCGACGCTGATGCTGTTCAAGCACGGCGAACTCGTCGCTACCCAGGTCGGGGCTCTGTCCAAGGCGCAACTCACCGCCTTTCTCGGCGGCGCGGTCTGAATCCTTGATCCAGCGCACCAGAAATGGCTTGCTAACCAGGATTCGCCCGGTATACTGCTGCGCGTAAGCCATCCCTCGCTTCGTCCATTCGGCACTCACCGGGTTCACGCCCTGAACTCTATCCGCGCCCCCCGTCGCAGAGCGCCGTACCCCAAGCAAACTGCGGTCTCCACACACGGACCCTCTACTCGATACCTGCATGAATCTCACCGACCTCAAAGCCAAACCCATCGACGAGCTGATTGAGCTCGGCACCGCTACCGGCCTCGAAAATCTTGCTCGCTCGCGCAAGCAGGACATCATCTTCACCATCCTCAAGCGCCATGCCAAAAGCGGGGAAGACATCTCCGGAGACGGCGTACTGGAAATCCTGCCGGATGGGTTTGGCTTTCTGCGCTCGGCGGATTCTTCGTATCTCGCAGGGCCGGACGACATCTACGTCTCGCCCAGCCAGATCCGGCGCTTCAACCTGCGTACCGGTGACTCGATTTCAGGCAAGATCCGTCCGCCCAAGGAAGGTGAACGCTATTTCGCATTGCTGAAGGTTGACGACATCAATCTGGAGCGCCCGGAAAACGCGCGCAACAAGATCCTGTTCGAAAACCTGACGCCACTGTTCCCCAATCAGCGCCTGCTGCTCGAAGCCGGCAACGGCAGCTCCGAAGATCTCACCGGCCGCATCATCGATCTGATCGCACCCATCGGCAAAGGCCAGCGCGGCCTGATCGTGGCGCCGCCCAAAGCCGGCAAGACCATCATGATGCAGCACATCGCCCAAGCGATTTCGCGCAACAATCCGGAAACCATGCTCATCGTGCTGCTCATCGACGAGCGCCCCGAGGAAGTGACGGAAATGCAGCGCACGGTGCGCGGCGAAGTGGTGGCCTCGACCTTCGACGAACCGCCCACCCGCCACGTCCAGGTAGCGGAAATGGTGATCGAAAAGGCCAAGCGGCTGGTGGAGCACAAAAAGGATGTGGTGATCCTGCTCGATTCCATCACCCGTCTGGCGCGCGCCTACAACACCGTAAGTCCTTCATCCGGCAAGGTGCTTACCGGCGGCGTGGACGCCCACGCGCTGGAAAAGCCGAAACGGTTTTTCGGCGCCGCGCGCAATATCGAACAGGGCGGCAGCCTCACCATCATCGCCACCGCGTTGATCGATACCGGCTCCAAGATGGACGAGGTGATCTACGAGGAATTCAAGGGCACCGGCAACATGGAGCTGCATCTCGACCGCAAGATCGCCGAGAAGCGCGTCTATCCCGCGATCAACATCCGCCGCTCCGGCACGCGCCGCGAGGAACTGCTGATGGCGGAAGGCGAATTGCAGAGGGTGTGGATCCTGCGCAAGCTGCTCCACGACATGGAAGACCTGCCGGCCACCGAATTTCTGGTGGACAAACTGAAAGGCTTCAAGAGCAACAACGAATTCTTCGACGCCATGCGCCGCAAGTGAGGTCGAAGAGGGGCTTGTGGCGCTCGCCGCAAGCCCCGGTTTGTCTCAACCGATGTCCTTACCCACGATCGACACGAAGCTGACGCAGCGCCCCGGCTGACCACCCAAGTTGTGGGTCAGGCCCAGCTTGGGATTGTCGATCTGCCGCGCGCCGGCCTCGCCGCGCAGTTGCAGCCACATCTCGTACATCATCCGCAGGCCGCTGGCGCCGATCGGGTGGCCGAAGCTCTTCAAACCGCCGTCCGGGTTCACCGGCTGGGCGCCATCGCCGTCGAAACGGCCTTCTAGCACGTCGCGCCAGCCCTCGCCGCGTGTGGAGAAGCCCATGTCCTCCATCAGCACCAGCTCGGTTGCCGTGAAGCAGTCGTGCACCTCCGCCATGCTGATCTGCTCGCGGGGATTGGTGACCCCCGCCTGCTTATAGGCATCCTGCGCGGAGACCACCACTTCCTTGAAAGTGGTGAAATCATAGTCGCCGCTGATGAAGCCTTCGTTCGGCCCCGCAGCGATGGAAAATGCCTTGAGGTAGATGGGCTTGTCGGTGTACTTGTGCGCATCCTCCGCGCGGCAGAGGATCGCCGCAGCCGCGCCATCGGCGACGCCGGAACAGTCGAACACGCCAAACATCCCCGCTACCCGCGGCGACTTGCAGATGGTGTCCATGGACACCTCCTTGCGGAACTGCGCCTTGGGATTCTTGGCTCCGGCGACGTGGTTCTTCCAGGCGATGCGCGCCAGCACCTCCTTGAGCTGCGCTTCATCGACACCGTATTTCTTGCAGTAGGCCGGCGCCAGCAGCGAGAACATGGCCGGCGCGGTCATGCTCGATTCGGTGCCGTCGCCATCCGGGGTGGGCACTACCAAGCCGGAATAGCCGCCATCCTTGAGCTTTTCCACCCCGACCGCCATCACCAGATCGTAGGCGCCACTGGCCACCGCGTAGGCGGCGTTGCGAATCGCCTCGCTGCCGGTGGCGCACATGTTTTCCAGCCGGGTTACCGGCTTGTAGGGCGTTTTCAGCGCCTCGGCAAACACCATCCCGGAGATGCCGCTGGCAAAGGTGCCGAGCCAGTAGGCATCGACGTCGTTGGGATCGACACCGGCCGAACTGTAGGCCGCGGTCGCCGCTTCGATCAGCATGTCCGATGCGTCCTTGTCCCAGTGCTCGCCAAACGCCGTGCAACCCATGCCGACGATGGCCACTCTGTCTTTGATACCGTTACTCGCCATAGCAATAGCCCCTAGCGCACCGGGCGCGCTTTCCAGAAGTAATTGTGAACGCCCTGGCCGGTGTAGAACCGGCGGAAGGTCATCTCCAGCGTGTCGCCGATGCGCACCTCCTTGGGTTCGGCATCGGTCAGTTCACAGGCCATGCGGCCGCCGCAAGCGAAATCCACCACGGTGGAAATCACCGGCGGTTGCAGACTGTAGGCGAGATGATCGAGCGTGAAGGTGGTGATGCTGCAACCCTTGTCGGCGAAACGTTCGTCGCTCATCCGATCCACTGCACCGCATTTCACGCAGACCCGCTGGGGCGGCAGATGACCCTGACCGCAACCCTGGCAGCGGGAGCCGTGGAAGGCATATTTCCACTGCTGGTGCCGCTTCATCACCGGCGCCGCGGGGCGCGCCGGATCGGGGCGCCGCGGCGGCTCGAAGGGCAGAATGCCGCGCCACTTGAGATAGCTGTTGTAGGGCAGATCGGTGCGCTTGGAAGCGAGCCAGTGTGCCACGCTGCGCTGCGGCCGCCCCTCGGCAATATGCGGGGTGACCTCGAGCACCAGGGCATCGCAGCCATCCGCCGTGGACAGCACCAGGATCAGATCGCCCGGCGCGGCAGTGTCCAGCGCCTGGGCGAGCAGCAGCCCGGCATGGGCCACACCGGCGCGGCCGACGCTGTCCACCAGGGGGTCCAGTACCTGTTCGGACTTGAGTCCCAGCGCTCTGGGAATCTCCGCCACATCGCGACGGTTGGTGGCGTCGAGCACCACCCTGGCCAGCGCCGCCGGTTCCACGCCCGCCGCCGCCAAGGCGCGCTTGGCGGTGTCCAAACTCACCGGCGCGAGCACCTCGATGCCGAAACGCTCCTCCCATTGCCGGGCGAAACGCTCCTCCGGCGTGCGCCACACGTCCAGCACCTCGGAGGTACTGGAAGCGCTGCCGCGCACCCGAGCGATGGCCTGATCGCCGGGGCCGGTGACGAAGGCCACGGCGGCATCGCCACCGTCGCGCTCGCGTGCCCCGCCCGGCGCGCCGATCACCACATCGCCAGCACACACCAGCGCCGTGCGCCCGGCTGCGGCCAGATCGCAGGCCAGGCTCAGTCCCGCGAGGCCCATGCGGCTGTTGCTGCCCAACTCGAGCGAGCGGGTCTCGGGGACCAGATCGAGGGCGGCGGCGATGGCCGCGGCGTTGAGTTTTTCCGCATAGGGCGGACTGGTCGTCGCGAAGACCAGGGTATCGGGGCGCGCGCCACCCAGTGCCTGGCGGCCCGCCTCCACGGCCATGGAGACCGCATCCTCGTCGTAGCTGGCGATGGCGCGCTCGCCGCGGCCAATACCTGCGGCTTGGCGGTCCAGCCGATAAAAGGGAACATAGGATCCGTAGCGCAGAATGCCGGACAACTCACACCTCCTCGTTGGGGGCCAGCTACCAGCGCCGGCCCGCTGTTTTTATCAGCGCCGGACCACTGGCGAGCACCGCTTGCCGGTGGTCCGGTCGGCGTATTCGCAGCGCGGTCACCCGGCCGAGTCTTCCCCAAGCCTCCGCTGGCCGTCAAGGCAGGCGCCGGATGATTCGCGACCCGCCGGGTTTGCCCGCCGAATCCCGTCAGCCCGGATAGTGATAGCCGGCTTGGATGCCCAATGGCAGGCCCAGTGCCCAGAATGCCAGCAGCAACAGACTCCACGAGATCAGCAGCAGAGCCGAGTAGGGCAGCATCAGCGCCGCCAGGGTGCCGATCCCGGCGCCATCCAGATAGCGCCGGCAGAAGGTCACGATCAGGGGAAAATAGGGCATCAGCGGAGTGATGATGTTGGTGCTCGAATCCCCCACCCGATATGCCGCCTGGGTCAGCTCCGGGGGAATACCGAGCTGCATCAGTAGCGGCACCAGGATCGGCGCCAGCAGCAGCCATTTGGCCGACGCGGAGCCGATGAACAGATTGACGCTGGTGGTGAGCAGGATCACGCCGAGCACCGTCCACTGTGGCGGCAGCGCCAGCTGGCGCAGGGTCTCGGCGCCCGTGGCGGCGAGCAGCACGCCCAGATTCGAATGGCTGAAGGCAGCGATGAACTGGGCAGCGAAGAATGCCATGACGAGGTAATGGCCCATGGTTTCCATGGACTTGGTCATGCCGGCGACGAGGTCGCGGTGACTGCGCAGGGTGCGCGCACCCAAACCATACAGCGCGCCGGGAATCAGAAAGAACAGAAAGATCAGCGGCACGATGGCGTGCATCAGGGGCGCCCCGGCGCTGACCAGCGCTCCCGTAGCAGGGTCGCGCAGTGCCGAATCAGCCGGCCCGGCGGCCAGCGCCAGCGCCACCAGTGCCAGCAGCAGTCCCGCCCCTGCCCAGCGCAGGCCGCGCCGCTCGCGCGCGCCGATGCCGACCGCGGCCGATGCGGCACTCGCCACAGCCGGGTGCAGGCGCAGCAGCCTGGGCTCGACGATGCGGTCGGTCAGCCACCAGCAGCAGCCGACCACCAGCAGGCTGGCGGCGCTCATGAAGAACCAGTTGCACAGCGGATTGACCAACAACTCCGGCGCCACTACCCGGCCCGCCTCCTGGGTGATGCCCTGCAACAGCGGATCCAGCGCCGAGGGAATGAAATTGGCCGAGAAACCGCCGGAGACGCCGGCAAAGGCTGCCGCAATGCCCGCCAACGGATGGCGACCGGCGGCATGGAAGATGGCTGCCGCCAGCGGAATCACCACCACGTAACCCGCGTCCGCGGCGGTGTGGCTGAGGATCGCCACCAGTACCACCAAGGGCGTCAGCCAGCGTCGGGCGGCAATGCCGAGCAACCCGCGCAGGCAGGCATCGATGAGGCCGAGATGCTCGGCGACCCCAACCCCCAAGAGCGCCACCAGCACGATGCCCAGCGGGGCAAAACCGGTGAATGTGGGGATCAGCTCCGTCAGGAAACGGACGAGCTCGGCGCCGCTCAGCAGATTGATCACGGCGATGGGGGCCCCAGTCTGGGGATGGACAGCGGCAAACTGGACCGGCGCCAGCAGTGCCGACAGCCCCCAGACCGCGAACAGCATGACGAGGAACAGTGCCGCCGGGTCCGGCAGCCGGTTGCCTACGGCCTCGATCGCCGCCAACAGGCCGCGGGCGGGCGCCGGTGGCCCGCCCGCGGCCTGGTCCTGCCGCTGGGGCATCAGCGGCTCAGGATTGCGGGGCCTGCGGCGCGGAGGGCGGATCGAGCACGAGTTGGCCGTCCTTCACCGGAATCCGATCGCCCGGCTTGTGGCTCATGC
>JADLCO010000208.1 GCA_020847115.1 Pseudomonadales bacterium
CACCACGTTGCTGTAGGAATTGGTGATCACCGACATCATGATCAGTCCGGGAACCACGAAGTCGATGTACGAATGCCCACCCATGGCACCGATGCGCGGCCCGATCAGGGTGCCGAAGATGACGAAGTAGAGCACGATGGTGATTGCCGGCGGCAGCAGGGTCTGGACCCAGATGCGCGTGAAGCGGCGCACTTCGCGGGTGAGAATGGTGACGAACGCCACCCACTGCTGATGCGGTTTCATCCCGGCCCCCCCGCCGACACCCCGCCGCCCACCAGTGACACGAACAGCTCCTCCAGGCGATTGGCCTTGTTGCGCATGCTGACCACGTGGATCTGTTGCGCCGCAAGGCTGGCGAACAGCTCGTTGAGGGAGCGGGACTTCTCCACCTCGACCTCGAGCGAATGGCCGTCGATCAGGCGCCCGGCGTAGCCCGGCAGGTCGGGAAAACGCTCCAGCCGCTCGCGAGTGTCGAGCACGAACACCTCGGTGTTGAGCTTGGCCAACAGCGCGCGCATGCTGGTGTTCTCGACGATCCGGCCCTGGTCGATGATGGCGATGCGGTTGCAGAGGCTCTCCGCCTCCTCCAGATAATGGGTGGTGAGGATGATGGTGGTGCCGCCGGCGTTGAGCTCGCGCAGGAATTGCCAGGTGGAGCGTCGCAACTCGATGTCCACCCCCGCGGTGGGCTCGTCGAGGATCAGCAGCCGCGGTTCGTGCACCAGGGCGCGGGCGATCATCAGCCGCCGTTTCATGCCGCCGGAAAGCATCCGCGCCCGCGCCTCGCGCTTGTCCCACAGGCCGAGCAGGCGCAGGTACTTCTCGCTGCGCGCCAGCGCCAGCTTGCGCGGCAGGCCATAGTAGCCGG
Source organism: Pseudomonadales bacterium (assembly GCA_020847115.1). GTDB lineage: Bacteria > Pseudomonadota > Gammaproteobacteria > Pseudomonadales > Porticoccaceae > JAGPUQ01. Next base: position 869 of record JADLCO010000208.1, read on the forward strand.
CCTGGGTCACCAGGATGTCGATGACCTTCTCGAACTGCTGGAAATTGAACTCCTGGGGCACCAGGCCGAGATACTGGCGGGCGAGGGAAAAGTCGCGGTCGATGTCGGTGCCGAACACCTCCACCGTGCCGCCGCTCTTGCGCACCAGCGAGCAGATGATGCCGATGGTGGTCGACTTGCCGGCGCCATTGGGGCCCAGCAGGGCAAAGAAATCGCCCTCGGCGACATCGAGGTCGATACCCTTGAGCGCCTCCAGGCCGTTGTCGTAGACCTTGGTGAGGCCGTGGATCGACAGCGCGAGCGTTTGCGGTTGGGCGATGCGGTTCACCGGGTTGCGCGATATCGGCGGTAGGTTCCTGAAGGCGCGGCCGCGGGGACCACGCAAAAGGGCTCAAAACCCGGAGGATTTTGAGCCCTTGCATTTGGAGCGGGAAACCGGGCTCGAACCGGCGACCTCAACCTTGGCAAGGTTGCGCTCTACCAACTGAGCTATTCCCGCCTGATACAAACTCGCGCCAGTGCGTTGGTGGCGTCCCGTAGGGGAGTCGAACCCCTGTTACCGCCGTGAAAGGGCGGTGTCCTAGGCCTCTAGACGAACGGGACTCGCTGCTCGCGAGAGTCGCGCATTCTAGGGACCCTGGACCGGGAGTGTCAAGCACGGATCAGGCTTCCTCGTCGGGCTCGAGCTTGAGCGACAGCGAATTCACGCAATAGCGCAGGCCGGTCGGCGCCGGGCCGTCCGGAAATACGTGGCCGAGGTGGCTGCCGCACTCGGCGCAGAGGATCTCGGTGCGCACCATGCCGCGGCTGAGATCCGTCTCCTCGGCGATGCGGCGGTCGTCGAGCGCGCGGTAGAAGCTCGGCCAGCCGCTGCCGGACTCGTATTTGGTCTCCGAACTGAACAGTTCGGTGCCGCAGCAGGCACAGACGTAAGTGCCCGAGCGCTTTTCGGCGTAATAGGCCCCGGTGAACGGCCGCTCGGTGCCCTTGCGCCGGCAGACCTCGAATTGCTCCGGGGTCAGCCGGTCGCGCCAATAGGCTTCATCCCTGGTCTTCCAGTCGCTCATGGTGCATCCCCCAACTCGTTAGGATGACGGCTAATTTACGCTACAATGCCGCGCTTTTTAAGCGCCTTCCGAGCCCCGCCATGGAGCACTATCAAAAGTCCGCCAAACTCGAACACGTGTGCTACGACATCCGCGGCCCGGTGCTGGACCACGCCAACCGGCTCGAGGACGAAGGCCACCGCATCCTCAAGCTCAACATCGGCAACCCAGCCGCGTTCGGCTTCGAGGCGCCGGACGAGATCATCCAGGACGTGATCCGCAACCTGGGCGCGGCCCAGGGCTACAGCCATTCGAAGGGCATCTTCGCCGCGCGCAAGGCGATCATGCAGCGCTGTCAGTTGCAGGGTATCCCGGACGTCGAGGTCGATGATGTCATTCTTGGCAATGGCGTCAGTGAACTGATCGTGATGGCAATGCAGGCACTGCTGAACCCGGGCGACGAGATCCTGGTGCCGGCACCGGACTACCCGCTGTGGACCGCCGCGGTGACGCTGGCCGGCGGCACCCCGGTGCACTACCGCTGCGACGAAACCAACGGCTGGCAGCCGGACCTGGCCGACATCGAGGCCAAGACCGGCGCCCATACCCGTGGCATCGTGGTCATCAACCCCAACAATCCCACCGGCGCGGTGTACAGCGAAGCCCTGCTGCGGGCGCTCGCCGAGCACGCCCATCGCCACCGCCTGGTGCTGTTCGCCGATGAAATCTACGACCGCATCACCTACGACGGCGCCATCCACGTGCCCCTGGCATCGCTCAACCAGGACGTGCTCTGCATCACCTTCAACGGGCTCTCGAAGAACTACCGGCTGGCGGGTTTCCGCTCCGGCTGGCTGATCGCCAGCGGCGCCAAGCACCGCGCGCGCGGCTATCTGCAGGGCATCGAGATGCTCGCGTCCATGCGCCTGTGCGCCAACGTGCCGGCCATGTACGCGATCCAGACCGCGCTCGGCGGCCGCCAGACCATCGCCGATCTGGTCGCGCCCGGCGGCCAGTTCTACGAACAGCGCAACATTGCCTGGGAGCGCCTCAACGCCATGCCCGGCGTGAGCTGCGTCAAGCCCATGGGCGCGCTCTACCTGTTCCCGCGCCTCGACCCGGAGCTCTACCCGATCGCCGACGACGAACAGTTCGTGCTCGACCTGCTGCTGCAGCAGAAGCTGCTGCTGGTACAGGGCACCGCCTTCAACTGGTTCGACACCCAGCATTTCCGCGTGGTATTCCTGCCCAAGGTGGACGAACTGCACCAGGCCATGGACCGGCTCGAACACTTCCTGGAGCGGCTGCGCGCCGGCTGAAGCCGCGGCTCAGCCCGCCACCGCGAAGCCGATCCGGCGCAAGTCGGCGGCCAGCGCGGGATCGCCGGTCGCCACCTCGAAGTGGCCGAACTCGCGCCGCTCCGGGCAGCTGCGGCGCAGCGCATCGAAGGCTCGCCCGATGTCGTCTGCCACCGCCAGTGCCGCCGCCATCCGGCGATGCTCCACGCGCACGTCGAAGGTCGCCAGCACGGCGCGCGCCAGGGCATCGGAGCCCGGGGCCACCGCCAGGGGCCACGGCCGCGCGGCGGGCGTGGCCGGCGGCGCAACCCCCCGCCAGGCACAGAACGCGGCATGCACCGCGCGCGTGCCGTTCTCGCGCCCCTCCCGACTGTAGCCCGCGATGTGCGGCGTGCCGCTGGCGACCCACTGCCACAACGCCAGGTCGAGGTACGGCTCGCCCTCCCAGACATCCAGCACCGCGGTCAAGGGAGCACCGGCGGCGAGGCGCCGGCGCAGCGCCGCGTTGTCGACTACCGCGCCGCGCGCGGCGTTGATCAGCAGGCAGCCGGGCTTGAGCCGCGCCAGCCGGCCGGCGTCGAGCAGATGGAAGGTGGGGTGATCGCCGCTGCGGGTCAGGGGCACGTGCAGACAGAGGATGTCGGCGCCGGCGAGCACCGCGTCCAGATCACGCCGCTCCGGGAGCGCGGTGGCGGGCAGCAGCGGGTCGGAGACCAGGCAGCGCACACCCAGCCCGCGCAGCAGCCGGTACAGCCGGCCGCCGACGGCGCCGCAGCCGACGATGCCCACCACCAGCTCCCGCCAGGCGGGACGCAGCACACAGCAGGTGGAGAGCAGATACTGCACCACGGCGCCGGCATTGCAGCCCGGGGCGTGGGCGAAGTGGATGCCGGCACGCGCCAGCCAGGGCTGATCGACGTGATCGCAGCCGCTGGTCGCCGAACCCACGAAGCGCACCCGGCTGCCGGCGAGCAAGGCGGCATCCACCGGCGTCACCGAGCGCACCAGCAGCACGTCGGCAGCGCGCACCGCCGCGGGTCCAATGGCGCGTCCCGGCAGCGCAACCACCTCGCCGTGCGCTCCGAACAGCTCGGCGAGCAGCGGCATGTTCTCGTCGGCGACGATCTTCACGCCGGCGCCATCCGGTAGCCGCGGGGATCGCGCCAGTCGTCGCTGCCATAGAACTGGCGCAGGGCGTCGGCAAAGCGCAGGGCGCGCGGCGGCAGGGTACCGGCGAGACAGCACTCCAGCTCGGCGCGGATGCGCGCGCCGAAATCCGACGGTCCGCAAGCGCCCTGCAGATTGTCGGCACTGGGCCGAAACCGGTAACCGGCCGCGACCGAAAAGATCCACTCCAGCGCCTGGGGGCGCGCTTCCACGGCCTCGAAGGCCCGCTGCGCGGCGGCATCGCGACCATCGGGCAGATACCAGTAGCCGAAATCGACCTGCCGGAGCCGCGCCGGCCCGGCGATGCACCAGTGCGCGATCTCGTGCAGCGCGCTGGCGAAGTAGTCGGCCCGATAGCACAACCGATGCAGGGCACCGTCACCGCCGGGCAGATACAGGGGCTCGTCGGCGCCGCCCTCCAGCCGGGTGCGCCAGCGCCCCTGGAAGCAGACCGCGAACAGCATCTCCAGATCGGCGCTGCGATGCCCGGCACACCGCCCCGAAGCGGCCGGAAGCCGACTCATTGCGCTGCGCTCACATTCGCCCCCGCCACCCTTGTGGTCCCCGACATTCGCGGTTACTTTAGCTTGCGATGGTTGTGATCGTGCCACTCACAGCTAGTAAGCCGTACGGCTTTGCCGCGAACCATCGAAGGAGTGAACCATGCGCGTTCCCGACGACTCTCCACCCCGCTCCGCCAACGTCATCGACCTTTTCACTCGCCAGCCCTACTCGGACCCCTTTCACCACCGCTTCATCCGCCTCTCCCCCGAACTCGACGGCCTGGAGATGCTGTATTCCAACGAGGCCCATCCCGACCGACTGTTCAGCATCAAGGTGCTGTGCTGGGGCTTGCGCGCCGACGGGGAGATCGTCGGCCTGGTGCCCTGGCTCGACCGCCTGACGCCCTGCCCCGAGATCAGCGATCCGCTCAACGGCCAGTGGGAGGGCTATTACGACCCCGGCATCGACGAGCTCTTCGACGAGCCGCCGCTGCACAAGGTCATGGAGCTGGAAGCGGCTGCCGAAGACTACGATTACGAGTGCGACGATGCCGCCGAGCCCGTGCAGGAAATTCCCGACACCATCGGCACCCATGCGGTGCTGTCCGGCGATGGCTTCAAGACCCTGAACCTGCGCGAGGTGGTGAGCTGGCGGCTGTTGTTCGACGGCACCATCCAGGGCATGGTCGCCGATCCGGAAAAGGTGCGGGAGACCCCGGTTCTGCCCGGCGATTCCAGCCTGTTCGCGGCGGAGAGCCACGGCGAATTCCGCTATTACTTTCAGCACCACATCGCCAACAAGATCAAGGCCCGCGACCCCGAAGCCCTGCAGGCGATCGCCCAACTCGCCGATTCCTGAACCCGGCGGCCGCGCCCGATGGCGCCGCCCCATCCCCGACGGCCTCAGCCACCGCCGCGGCGAATGAAATAACAGAAGACGCCCTCCTCCGCACTGGCGGCCACCAGGCCGTGGCCCAGATAGGTACAGAATCGGTGCACGTCGCGCTGGGTGGAGGGATCGGTGGCGATCAGCTTGAGCACCTCGCCCGCCGCGATCTTGCGGATCGCATTGTGCAGCAGCATCACGGGCTCCGGACAGCGCAGGCCGCTGGTATCGAGCAGCGCCGCGAACTCCGGCTCCGGCATCACCGCCGCACTCATGAACCGGCGAGCAGGCGCTCGACCCGCTCGACCTTGTCGGCGAGGGTCTGGTGGCGATCGCTGCGGGTCCCGATCCGGAGCGTAGACGAGATCCGCATCCGGCCCATGGCGTGGACGCGGCGATGGCATTCCTTGATCGCCGCCATCACCTGATCCCAGTCACCCTCGACATTGGTGCCATAGGCATGCAACTGCGGCTCCAGACCCGCGGCGCGCAACACCCGCTGGCACTCGGCCACTTCGGCGGCCACGGAGAGCTCGCCGCCGAGGGGAATCAGACAGAAATCCACATGCACATGCACGCCTGCGTTCCTCCCAGGGACTCAATTCACCGCGGCGAGGCGCCCACGAATGCGCTCCAGCCGGGTCAGCAGATAGATGGCGCCGACGATATTGCCAATCACGAACAGGGCCACGCCCCACAGCACGGCCGCGCGCGCCGAGCCCTCGATGAAATAGATCACCCAGGTCAACAGCAGGCAGCCAAAGACGAAATCCAGGGTCACCACCAGGCCCCAGGGTTCGCGCAATACGGCGAGGAATCCGCCCAAGCCGGGGTCGGCCAGCACCGCCCAGACGAATACCGCGAGGAATCCCAGCAGATACAGCGTAACCGTCCACTTTGCCCCTTGCATGGCAGCCTCCGCGCGTCGTTGTTATGGCAGGAAGGCCATCGTCCCCCGCTGCGCGGCAGCTGTCAAAGCCCGCCGCGGGGCTTGACCCGGAGTTTCGCGGTCTGGCGCACCATGGCCACCAGGCGGTTTTCGCTGTCCCACAGCCAGCCGTCCTCATCGACCAGACCGGCGCTGATCAGCGGAGTCTCGAACCGGCAGCGGATCGGGCCCGGCGCCGGATGCGCGTGGAGCTGCACGGTGAGCTCCATCGTCGGCACCCAGCCCTCGGAGCCGTAGAGGGCGAAGGCCGGCGGCGGCATGGCATCGGCGAACAGCAGCAGCGCGAACAGATCGACCGACGCGCCATCGGCGAAGGCGGTCCAGCCGAGCCACTGGGCCTCAGCCTGCGGCGCGCCCTGGAGGGCGCGGACATTGTCCGCGGTCATGCGCTGGACGAGCTGCCGGCGCAGGGCGATGTTGTCGGCCACCGGGGTGTCGAGGCACTGGTCGTAATCCGGCATCTCGGGAATCGCCACCGCGTCGTGACTGACCCCGCGCATGGCCGCCAGGTCGGTGCAGGTGCCGAGCAGCTGGATCACCGTCTCGCCAGCCTGGACCATGCGCACCATGCCGGTGGAGGTCGCCTTCCCCGTGCGCAGCACCTCGACTTCGCAGCGCACCGGGCCAGGAGCCGGCCGCGACAGATAGTAGGCAGTGACCACCATGGGATCGGGATGCGGCAGCGCCGCCACCAGGGCACGGGCGCCGACCGCCATGGCGTAGCCGCCGTTCGGCGCCTGACCGATGTTCCACGCCGGGCTGAACTCGCCCTCCCAGACACCTTCGCCGATGCGCTGCACCTGGGTGTCGCGCGCAAAGCGGCCGGTCTTCGTTCCCGTCGAATGCTCCAGAGCCACCAGCCATCTTCCCGCAGAGGTATGCCGGCCATTATCCCGCAATGCCGTAGCACGCGCCCCTGCCCAGCATGGTTTGGATTAGACTCTGGAAAAAATACGGGAGGGGAACATGACAGCACTCGGCCAGTATCCGGATCTCCGCGTGGAACTCAGCGACCGGGTGGCGACCATCACCATGCAGCGGCCACCGTTCAATTATTTCGATGTCGCGCTGATCAACGCCATCGCCGACGCCTTCACCGATCTCGACGCAATGCCCGAGTGCCGCGCGCTGGTGCTGACCGCTGCCGGCAAGGCCTTCTGCGCCGGCGCCGACTTCGGGCGCGGCGAACGCCTGGAGCAGGACAACGCCGCAGCGGCCAGCGGCGACACCGCCTTCAAGAAGCGCTCCGGGCGCCTCTATGAGGAGGCCGTGCGGCTGTTCCGCAACAAGAAACCAGTGGTGTGCGCGGTACAGGGCGCGGCGATCGGCGGCGGCCTCGGGCTGGCGCTGGTCGGCGACTTCCGCGTCACCTGCCCCGAGGCGCGCTTCAGCGCCAATTTTTCGCGGCTGGGCTTTCATCCCGGATTCGGCCTGACCCACACCCTGCCGGCGCTGATCGGGCAGCAGAAGGCGCACCTGATGTTCTACACCGGGCGCCGGGTGCCGGGCGAGGAAGCGCACGCCTGGGGACTCGCCGACCTGCTGGTGCCCCAGGATCAGGTGGTCGCCAGGGCCCAGGAGCTGGCGCGCGAAATCGCCGGCTCGGCACCACTTGCGGTGCAGTCCATCCGCGAGACCGTGCGCATGGGCCTTGCCGAGCGCGTCCAGGCCGCCACCGATCGCGAACTCGGCGAACAGGAGTGGCTGCTGAAAACCGAAGACGCCAAGGAGGGCATTCGCGCCACCGCAGAGCGCCGTGAACCCGATTTTCAAGGCCGCTAACGACTACGGGAGCCAGACCATGTTCGACATGTCCCTGGGCGAAGACCTCAGCCTGATTCAGGACCAGGTCCGCCACTTCAGCACCCGCGTGCTGCACGAACGCCACCGCGAGTTCGAAGAGCGCCACGAGGTTCCGGAATCCGTGGTCGCCGAATTCGCGGCCCTCGGCCTGGCCGGCCTGGAGCTGCCGGAAACCCTGGGTGGCGCCGGGCTGGGTGCGTTGGCCAAGGTACTGGTGCTGGAAGAGCTGGGCGCCGGCGATCCCGGCGCCGCGCTCGCCCTCGACGGCCTCGGCGCGGCGCTCTATCCGCTCGCCGAGCTGGGCGGCCCGGCCGCCATCGAGACCTATGCCGTGCCGCTGCTCGACAAACCTGCAGCCCGCGCCCTGCTGGTGTGGGGCGACAGCGAACGGCCAGGCGGCAACCGCAAGCCCCTGTGCGGCGCGCATACCTGCGATGGCACCATCCCCTGGGTGCCGGCACAGCACGCCGATCGGGTAGTGGTGCTGGATCGCGAAGGCGCCGCCGTGCTCGACTCCGGCTTCCGCTTCACCCCGCTCAAGGGCAGCGGCCTGCGCGCTGCGGGCGCCGCCCAGCTCGACTTCATCGACGCGCCGATCCGCGAACGCTGGCAGGACCGCGAGGGCGCCGCACGTGCATTGGCGCGCTGGCAGCTCCACACCGCGGCGCTGATGGTCGGGCTGATGCGTACCGCCGCCGAGACCTCGCGCGAATACGCCATGCAGCGGGTCGCCTTCGGCAAGCCCATTGCCCACCACCAGGCTCTGGCCTTTCTGATCGCCGACATGCGCAGTGCCGTGGATGCCACCCGCATCCTGGTCCAGGAAGCGGCCTGGCGCGCCGATCGCGGCCTGCCCTTCACCGGCGCGGCCGCCACCGCGTTCGTGGAAGCGGTCGAGGCCAGCATGTTCGTCACCCCCAACGCCTTGCAGATCTTCGGCGGCCAGGGCTTCATGCAGGATCTGCCGCTGGAAAAATACATGCGCGAAGCGCGCACGCTCGGCCTGCTGGCCGGCGGCGTCGATCTGGCCCGGGACATCGCCGGCACCGAGGTCACGACCAGCAGCGACGGCTTCGCGCTCTCGCCCATTCTCGCGGAGGAATCCTGACCATGGACTTTTCCATCGACGCCGCCACCGCACACCGACTCGCCGCCTTCGACCGGCTCGGCCGCGAACAGATGCGCCCGCTGGGCCTGGAGGCCGACCGTCTGGGGCGGCCCACGCCGCCCGACCATCCCTACTTCCAGACCCTGATCGGCATGGGTTTCGGCCGCACCCGCTGGCGCCCGAGCCGGGGCGAGCGCTCCCGCGGCGAGGAATCCAGCGACAAGGTGGGCAACAGCCGCGCCACCCTGTTGCTGTCGGAGCAGCTCTCGTATTGGGATCGTGGGGTGGCGGTATCGGCGCCCGGCCCGGGGCTTGGCGAGGGTGCCATCATCTCGATGGGCACCGAGGACCAGAAGCAGCGCTACCTGACGCCCTTCATCAATCCCGACAAGCCGCGCTGGGGCGCCTTCGCGATGACCGAGCCGGCCGCCGGTTCCGATGTCGCCGGCATCCAGACCCGCGCCATCCGCGACGGCAACGACTGGGTGCTGATCGGCAACAAGTCGTTCTCGGGCAATTCCAGCCGCGCCGACTTCATCCTGGTGTGGGCCACGGTGGACCCGAGCCTGGGCCGCGCCGGCCACCGCGCCTTTCTGGTCGAGCACGGCATGCCTGGCCTCCAGGACTTCCACATCGAGCGCAAGATGGGCCTCAAAGCCTACGAGTCCACCTCGTTCCGCCTCGAGGAATGCCGGGTGCCCGGCGCCAACCTGCTCGGTGGCGAAGCCCATTATGAAAAGCGCGCCGGTTTCAAGGGCGCCATGGACACCTTCAACTCGACGCGGCCCATGGTCGCCGCCATGGCGGTGGGCATCGGCCGCTCAGCGCTCGACGAGGCCATCGCTTTCGCCCGCGCCGAGGGCATGACCGACGACCCACGCATCCGCGACCGCCTCGAACGCGCGGCGCGCAAGCTGCGCGCGGCGCGGCTGCTCAGCCTCAAGGCCGCCTGGCTCGCCGATCATCGCCAGCCCAACATCGTCGAGGCGTCCATGTCGAAAGCGCTCGCGCCCACCGCCGCTTTCGAGGCCGCGAGCCTGGGTATGGAGCTGCTGGGCCTGGCCGGCGCGCGCGGCGATCACCTGATCGAGAAACTGTTTCGTGACGTCAAGGCCATGGACATCGTCGAGGGCACCGGCCAGATCCAACGCGTGGTGATGGCGCGCAAGCTGGTGGATCTGCCGCAATCCTGAGCCCGCATTCAACAACACGCGAAGGAGCCTGCTGTGAACACACAACGACATCGGCGATTGGGGCTGGCGCTGGCCCTGCTCACCGCAACACTGGGCGGCTGCGGCAACGACGCCGACCCCGAGAGCAAGGGCCTGCTCGAAACCGAGGGCACCAGCGAACCCTGGCTGGTGCAGTACCTGGTGCCAGGCGCCGACTTTCTCGGCATCCACGGCCTGACCTTTGACCGCAACGACAATCTCTATGTCGGCAGCGTGATCGGCCAGGCGATCTACAAGGTCGATACCCGGAGCGGTGAATCCTCGGTCTTCGTCGGCCCGCCCGAAGGCATGGCCGACGACCTGGAATTCGGCCCCGACGGCACGCTCGTGTGGACCTCGATCCTCACCGGCAAGGTCCACGCGCGCAGCCCCGATGGCAGTATCCGCGTGCTCGCCGACCATCTGCCCGGCATCAATTCGGTCGCTTTCAGCAATGACGGCCGCCTGTTCGTCACCCAGGTGCTGTGGGGCGATGCGCTCTGGGAGCTGGATCTGACCGGCAAACGCGAACCCCGCCAGGTGATCGCCGATCAAGGCCACCTCAACGGTTTCGATTTCGATCGCGAGGGCAAGCTCTACGGCCCGCTGCTCTACAAGGGCAAGGTGGCGAAGGTCGACGTAGACAGCGGCGAACTGGAGACCGTGGCGAGCGGATTCCGCATCCCGGTGGCGGTGAATCTGGACAGCCGCGACAACCTCTATGTGCCCGATACCGCGCTCGGCCGCATCCTGCGCGTGGACATTCACAGCGGCGAGAAGACGCTGGTCGCGACGGTGCGCGAAGGCATCGACAACCTGGCGCTCAATTCCCGCGACGAGCTCTACATCACCAACATGGTCGATAACGCGGTGCTCAAGATCAACACCGCCACCGGCGCCGCGCGCACCATCACCTCGAGCCCCCTGGCGGTGCCCGGTGGCCTGGCGGTGATGCAGGAAAACGGCGTCGATCAGGTCTATCTGGGCGACCTTTTCTCGTTCAAGAAAATCGACGGCCGCAATGGCGCGGTGACCGAGCTCAAGCGCGGCCTGCGCGATCGCATGGAGATGCCGATGACGGTGAACCTGCGCGGCGGGCGCGCCACCACTTCGAGCTGGTTCACCAATGCGGTGGAGGTCATCGACCTGGCCAGCAATCAATCCGTGGCCACCTACCACGAGCTGCGCCATCCCGTGGATGCCCTGGAGCTCGAACCCGGCGTGGTGCTGGTGGCGGAGCAGGGCAGCGGTACGCTGCTGCGCATCTCCGGGGAGCGCGGCGAGGACCGCGAGGCGATCGTCGAGGACCTGCCGGGCATGGCCGCGCTGCGCGCCCTGCCGCCCAAGGATGCGGATGACCCGGTCCGCTACGTCTACCTCACCGATGCGGTCAACGGCGAGCTGTTGCGCATCGACGTCAAGGGCGGCGGCAGCCGGCGCATCGCCGCCGACCTGCAGCAGCCGGAAGGCTTCGACCTGATGCCCGACGGCAGCATCGTGCTCGCCGAAGTGGGCCGCCGGCGCCTGGTGCACATCGACCCCGCATCCGGCGAGGTCACCGAAATGGCGCGCAACCTGGCGATCGGCTACCCGGCGGCGGAAGGCACGCCGCCGAGCTATGTGCAGACCGGGGTCGCGGTCTCACCGAGCGGAGCGATCTACGTTTCCGCCGACCGCACCACGGCGCTATACAAGATCGTGCCGCAGTCCGGCGACGGGCACTGAGGGCGCGCGGCTGCTGGGGGCCGCGTTACAACGAGCCGAGCCGCGCATCGGGTACCGCTTCCCAGGCCAGGCGCTCGGCCTCGAGGGGCTTTTCCAGCACCCGGCGGCTGGCACCGAGTACCGCGGTCAGGCGCCGCTGTGGCTCGTAGGCCGGCCAGCCGGGCTCGCCCTCATGGGCGAAGCGCACCCAGGCATCCATGGTCATCGCCGCCAGCTCGTCGGCCCCTGCTACCCCGCCGCCATAGAACTTCTGCGCGCCCGGTTTGGTGTGGGTGCCGAAGACATAGGCGAGCTCAATGGCATGGGCGGCGCCCAACCGCCCGCCCATCGCCGGTGACGTCCAGTCGAACAGATAGTTGAATACCCGCGTCTCGTGGAGCCCGTGGCGCTCCAGCAGGCGCAGCGCCGGGATGCGGAAGATGCGATCGGTCTGAATGGCCATGAACAGCTCGGGAACCCCGGGCTCGCCGCCCCGCCCCGGCAGCGCCTCCCGGTAGGCGGCAACCAGCCCGGGGGCGTGCTCGGCGCCCACCAGATAGCCCAGCCGCTTGTAGAGCCCCTCTTCATCGAGCTGCTGGATGGCCTTGGCCGGCGCACCAAACAGATTCCATTCATCCAGCGTGCTGCCCGCCAGGACCGGGATACCCGCGGCAGTGCCTGCGGCCACGGCATCGATCGGCTTGCGCGGCATGACGGTGCCATCGACCACCGGCATGAAGGGCAGGCTGCCAATCCGCGCCAGCGGATAGCCCTCGACCCGCCCGCCTTCGATCAGCCGCTGGGCGCGCAACAGGTCCTGCCAGGAGGCACGCAGCAAACCCTCGGCATCGAGTCCGGTGGCAGCCAGGATCGCCTCACCCCGCAGGACCCCGACCTCGGCGTCGGCGCAGGTGTGGCACGCCCCCGACTGGGGGATGGCGCGGTGAAAGAGTCCGCGCGCCGCGGGCATCGCGAGCAGGCTGCCGACGCTCATGCCACCGGCGGATTCGCCGAAGATGGTGACCCGCCCGGGATCGCCGCCGAAGTGCTCGATGTTGTCGCGCACCCAGGTCAGCGCCTGGACTTGGTCGAGGAGGCCCTCGTTGCCGGTGGCCGGGATGCGGCCCTGGGTGGCGGCGGCGAGCGGGGCAAAGCCGAGGATGCCCAGCCGGTAGTTGAGAGTCACCACCACCACATCGCCATGCGCGGCCAGGGTCGCGCCCTCGTAGATGCCCTGGGCACCGGAGCCGATGGTGAAACCACCGCCGTGAATCCACACCATCACTGGCCGCTTGCCGGTGAGCCCCGGCGTCCAGACGTTGAGGGTCAGGCAGTCCTCAGACTGTTCGCCCGTCTCGGCACCCATGACGTCATCCAGGGCGCCCTTGTTCTGTGGCGCCCAGTGACCGAACTCGGTGGCATCACGCACGCCGCTCCAGGGTTGCGCGGGCGCCGGCGGCCGCCAGCGCAACTCGCCCACCGGGGGCGCGGCGTAGGGAATGCCCTTGAATGCCAACACGCCGTGGCGGACGGCACTGCCCGCGAGACGGCCATTGGCGGTTGCGATGATCGGCTGGCTCATGTCGGTTTCCTGATCAGCGGTGAAATCTTGCGGCCGCCCGCATCAATGGAGCGGAAAGAATATGCCGGAACTGGTGACGCCATGGCCCTCGCCATCCGGCGCCGGTTCGGCCAGCTCGGCGAGCTGGTAGTACACGGGCCGGCTGACCAGACCCTCGAGATTGCGCCGCACCAGCAGGTAGGGCGACGGCGGGCCACCGCGGACATCCATCGCCATCCGCAGCGGATGTTCCGGCCCCGCGATCACCGGATCGCCGACGTTGGTGAAGAACACCAGCTGTTGCCACCCCCGAGCGTCGATGCGCGGCTCGAGGGCCACCAGCACGAAGGGCGCATCCTCGACCTGGACCCGCCACTTCTCCGCCGGCGTGACCAGAAAATGTTCGTCGCCCTCGCGCTTGAGCAGCCCGGCAAACAGCCGCACCAGCGCCTGCCGTTCAATCGCCGCGCCCTCGTGGAACCAGGTGCCGTCACGGGCGATGCGGATATCGATATCCCCGCACAGCGGCGGATCCCAGTGCTCCACCGGCGGCGGGCCCACCCCGCTCGCGGCGCGCTCGGCGCCGGCGCGAAGCTCCTCCAGCGACAGTTGCAGCATGGATCAGTCGTCGCCCCGCAACTGCCCCTTGTTGCCCATGGTCACGCCGATGCCGGTGATGAAGCGCAACAGCGCCTCCTTGTCGTCGAACTGATCGGCGAACCCCTTGTTGAAGCAGACGTCGACCGCGCCCTGGGCCAGCGCCCAGCAGGCCAGGTAGTGATAATGCGGGGGAACGTTCTCAAGCACCCCGCGCTCGATCAACCGCTGCACCATCGCGCCGATGCGCTCGGTGGTGGCGCGGCGCATCTGGTGCAGATCCTCCATCTGCCGCGCCACCAGCGGGTCGTCCTGAATCCGCTCCTCGAGCTGTTGCACCAGGCGGTCGAGCTCGGGGTTGGAGAGCCGGGACTGGAAATAGGCCTTGACCATGGCGCCGGGATTGCCGGCTTCGGCGGCGGCGATGCCTTGGTCCATGTTGATGCGGATGCGGTTCTCGTAGTCGATGAGGATGTGCGCGAGAATTTCCGACTTGCTCTGGAAGTGCTTGTAGACCGTGCCCTTGCCGATGCCCGCCTCCTCGGCGATGGCCGCGACCGTGACCTGGTCGATGCCGTCACGCAACAGGCATTCCAGCGCCTTGTCCACGATGCGCTGCTCGCGCGCGAGGAACTGGCGCTTCTTCTCGCGGATCTTTTCGGTACTGGAAGAATTCATCGAACCCATGTCGGCCTGATCACCCCGGCTGTAGGCGGCACAGTTGCTGTTGTTCTACTTTTTTCTGTCGTGTTGTTGTTCTGTTCTTCTGTTGTTCGATGCTGCCACCACAGCGATGGTTCTGCCGCGGGCCGCGCCCTCGTCCCTATGCTAAGAGGGCGATCCGGCAATGTAAACGCGGGCCGCCGGCATCGATTTACAGGCCATGGCCCGATGCTATAATGCGCGCCCCGCGTCTGCGGGACAGCGCGGAGAGTAGCTCAGACTGGTAGAGCACTGCCTTCGGGAGGCAGGGGTCGCAGGTTCAAATCCTGTCTCTCCGACCAACCCCGCTGCCTCGCCACTTCCTGCCCCCTTCTTTCTCGTTACCGATCTCGACTGCCACCGCGGCGGCGTCAGGCCGCCTGTGCCCCTGGATCGCACACCGGATCGCGCTGACCGCTGGGCGGCAGCTTGCGCGAACCCGGGCTGACCTCATCCGGCCCGGGCAGATCCAGCTCCTTCGCCCACTCGCGCATCTGAGGCAGGACGTGCTCGGCGAGCAGCCGCATGCTGCGCATCGATTGCTGATGGGTGGTCGAACCGCCCTCGATGTGCCAGATGGAAAAGATACCCGGGCGCAGCGTCTCCAGGATGTGGCGGATCTTGGGCAGCACCGTCTCCGGCGTACCCGCGATGACCTGCCGGTTGCGCTGCAGGTTGGCGTACAGGACCTCGTTGTTGTACCGCCGTGTGGCCTCCACGTCGACGCCGCTGCTGCTGTGTTTACCGGACACCACCGCCTCGTTGGTCTCGGGATCGGACAGTGCATAAGCCAGCCGCCGGGTGGCCGCCTTGGAGTTGTAGCCAGCGGGAAACATCCACTCCGGCCGCGCGAACGCCGGCTGGCCGCCCCCGTAGACGTAGTTCCTGCCCAACTCCTGCGCCTCCTCCTCGGTATCGGCGCAGACGATCTTCTGCAGATAGCCGAAGCACTCGGGTCCGGCCTGATAGCCCTCGGCCGCCGCGGTATCGGCGTAGAGGTTCCACATCTCCATGGTCGGCGGCAGAAAGGTGGCGAGCGCCATATAGCTGTAGCGGTTGCGCGCCGCGAATACCGCGGTCTCCGGACTCACCAGGCTGGGGATCCAGGTCTGCGGAAAGGGTTTCTGGATGGGCTTCACCCAAGGATTCACGTGGCGGTATTCGTAGTGCTTGCCCTCGTAGCGCCAGGGCCCCTCGCGGGTCCAGGCCTGGAGGATGAAATCGTGGGCTTCGTCGAAGCGCTCGCGGTTGTAGGTGGGATTGATGTTGTTGGCGATCTGCTCGCAGCCGGCGCCGCGCACCCAGCCGGTCACCAGGCGGCCGCCGGAGATCATGTCGATGGTGGCCAGCTCTTCCGCCAGGCGCAGCGGATCGGCCACCGGCAGCGGATTGCCCATCAGCGAGATCTTCACCCGCCTGGTGATGCGCGCCAGGATCGCCGCCTCGACATCCATCACCGCGCCCAGGGTGAAGGGGTTGGCGTGGTGCTCGTTGAGCATGACACCATCGAAGCCGAGCTCCTCGGCGTAGAGTTTTTCGTCGAGGTAGCGGTTGAACAGCGCCCCCGCCTTGACCGGGTCGAGAAATTTGTTGGATACACCGAAAAAGCTCGCGTTGCGAATCACTTCCTCTTCCGGGACGTGGCTGTAGGGACGCTCGGTGAAGGTGGCGATGTGCATGATGAATCCTCGTGGAGCCGCGCGTCTGGACGCGTCAGGAAAGGTGGCGTTTGATTTTCTTCAGGAATTCCTTGGTCTGTTCGAGTTCGGGGCGATGTCCGCAATTCTTGAACAGCGCCAGTCTGGCGCCGCGGATAGCCTGCTGATAGTCCGCGGCCGCGCTCACTGGGACAATCGCATCCTCCTCACCCCAAATGATCAGGGTCGGCAAATTGCGCACCAGACCGAGCCGATTCCGGAGTGCAGGGTTGTTCATATAGGGCTGCCAGGCCAATCGCCCCGCCTCGGCCGTGGCATCCTGAAACAACTCGAACTGCTCGGGTGTCAACGCACCACCGAATAGTTGGCCAAATTCGGGGGTATCCTCAGGGTCGCGCACGCTGGCGGCAAGGTAGTCCTCGGTGGGCGCGGCGAACAGATCACGAATGGCGCCCTGCCTTGGTTTGATGCCCAGAGGTGCCACCAGGGTGAGGCTGCCAAACTGGCCGGGGTTCTGGGCCGCCATTTCGGCCGCGATCCAGCCGCCGAAGGAGAAGCCGATGACGTCGGCACCCTCCCAACCCTGCTTGACCAGCACTTGGGCGTAGAAATTGGCCAGATCCCCGACGGTGCGGATCCAGTCGCGGCGCGGCGAAACCCCGAAGCCCGGGTGCAGGGGCAATATCAGCTGGTATTTCTCCGCCAGCTCGCGCTGCCAGTGGAACCAACCCGGATTGCCCAGCTCCTCGTGGAATATCAGCACGGGCTTGCCCTTGCCCGCTCGCAGATAACCAAGCTCTGCACCACCGATGTCGATGGTTTTCTGCTTCCAGCCTACCTTTGCCAAGGAACCCCCCCCCTGATGTCACTCGGACTACCAGCCCGACGAATGATCGTCCCCGCGTTATTCGCAGGCACCTGCCGCAACCTACCCAGTAGTAACCAGCCCGTCAACCATGGGCGCGCGATGTGGCCACGCAGTGTCTGCGGCTCGCTCTGCGGGCCCTTGCGGGATCCTTGCTGCTCGCCCCCTGCAAAGGTATAACGGCAACTCCGCCCGCAATCCGAACTTGCCATGCAGCAACGGACCCAGATCGAGTTGACACACCGCGCATTTGCTCACATCGATGCCGGCACCACCGACCTCGCCG
>JADLCO010000209.1 GCA_020847115.1 Pseudomonadales bacterium
CAGCGCATGGGGCATGCCGACGTCCTTGAACACCTTGTTGTTGACACCGAACGGGCGGGTCGGATCGGCGTAGAAGTTGCGGAGATAGGTGTAGACCCATTCCGGCGAGCGGGCGCGGGTGACCAGCGTCAGATCCGGCGGCGGCGCCCCGAACCACTTCTTGGCGGCGCGCTCGGGCATGGCGATGGTCATCAGATCGCCGATCTTCTGGTCGCCGAAGGCGAGATTGTCCAACGCCAACCGGTGCGGGATGCCGAGATCATCCGCGACCCGCTCCCAGCGCGAGTACTTGGCGCTGTGGCAGCCCATGCAGTAATTGGCGAACACCTGGGCACCGCGCTGCAGGGAGGCCTGGTCACCACGGTCGAGCGCCACCTCGTCACAGGCGATGGCACCGCATTCGTGCGCGGTCTCGGCACCCACCGCCTTCAGCGGGATGAACACCAGTGCCGCGACGATGGCGAGCACGCCCAGCGAGCGCCAGAAACCCATGCCCCCGTCCATGGTCACGCGCTTGGGTTCGGGCTTGGTGCGCTCGATGCGGGTCCAGAACGGCATCAGCACAAAGTACGCGAAGTAGAGACCAGTGCACAGCTGGGCCAGGAAGGTGCGCGCCGGCGTCGGCGCCTTGACCCCGAGGATGCCCAGGATGATGAAGGCGGCGGCGAACACCACCACCGCGATGCGACTGATGGCGCCCTTATAGCGAATCGATTTGACCGGGCTGCGATCCAGCCAGGGCAGCACGAAGAGGATAGCCACCGCTGCGGCCATGACCAGAAAACCCATGAACTTGTCAGGAACGGCACGCAACATCGAATAAAAGGGCGTGAAATACCACACCGGTGCGATGTGGGGTGGCGTCTTCAGTGGATTGGAGTGCTCGAAGTTCGCCTTCTCGATGAAATAGCCCCCCATCTCCGGCATGAAGAAGACGATGAAGCAGAACACGAACAGGAACACCACGATCGGTACCAGATCGTGCACTGTGTAGTAGGGATGAAAGGGGATGCCGTCCAGCGGAATGCCGTTGGCGTCCTTGTTCTTCTTGATCTCCACGCCGTCGGGGTTGTTGGAGCCTACCTCATGCAGCGCAAGCAGGTGGAGCACCACCAAGGCCAGCAGCACGATGGGCAGCGCCACTACGTGCAAGGCGAAAAAGCGATTCAGCGTGATGCCCGAGATCAGATAGTCACCGCGCACCCACTCGACGATGGCATCGCCAAAATAGGGAATGGCGCCGAACAGCGAGATGATGACCTGGGCGCCCCAGTAGGACATCTGACCCCAGGGCAGCACATAGCCGAGGAAGGCCTCGGCCATCAGCGCCAGATAGATGGCCATGCCGAACAGCCATACCAGCTCCCGCGGCGCGCGATAGGAACCGTAGAGCAGGCCGCGGAACATGTGCAGATACACGACGAAAAAGAACGCCGAGGCTCCGGTGGAGTGGAGATAGCGGAGAATCCACCCGTACTCCACGTCGCGCATGATGTATTCGACCGAGGCGAAGGCGCCTTCGCCAGTCGGCTCGTAGCTCATGGTGAGCCAGATGCCGGTGACCAGCTGGTTGACCAGCACCACCAGCGACAGCACCCCGAAGAAATACCAGAAGTTGAAGTTCTTGGGCGCGTAGTACTTGCCCATGTGGGTGTCCCACGCGCGCTGCACGGGCAGTCGGGCATCGACCCAGCGCCAAAGTCCTGCCAGCCAGTTCATGCCGCGGCCTCCTCGTCGACGCCAATGATCACCACGCTGTCGGTCTCGTATTTATAGGGCGGCACTTCCAGATTGGTGGGGGCCGGAACGCCCTTGTAGACTCGGCCCGCGAGATCGAACTTCGAGCCATGACAGGGACAGAAAAAACCGCCGAGCCAGGCATCTCCCCCGAGATCCACGGCACCCACCTCGGGCCGATACATGGGCGCACAGCCCAGATGGGTGCATAGGCCCAGCAGGATCAAATATTCGGGGCGCAGTGCGCGACTGGCCGCGTCCACATAGGCTGGCTGGGTCGAATCCTTGGAATTCGGATCCCGCAGGCGGTCGGGATCCCGCTCCAGCGCGGCCAGCGCCTCGGGCGTGCGGCGTACGATGTACACCGGCTTGCCGCGCCACTCCTCGGTGACCATTTGCCCCGGCTCGATCTTGCTGATATCGACGCGGACAGGCGCTCCGGCCGCCTTGGCGCGGGCGCTGGGCTGCCACGAACCGACGAATGGTATGGCAGCGCCCACCACTCCGGCTGCGCCGACCACGCAGGTCGCCCCGGTCAGGAAGCGGCGGCGGGTCTTATCGACTCCCTCACTGCTCATCAAAGAACTCCTCAATGCGAGCGATCAATAGACAGGGGACACACCGCTTCCGCGCTGCGACAGGCGTATTGGGCGCGACACGAATGGCGTGGCATGGTAGCGGCAAGCCCTGGGGATGACAAGACAAGACCGCCCAACGCCATGTCAACCACTTGATTCAAAACAAAAAAATACCCGGACAAAAGCCGGGTATCGAAGTTCGAAGCAAAATCCTCAGCGCTTGGAGTACTGGGGCCGCTTGCGGGCCTTGTGGAGCCCCACTTTCTTGCGCTCCACTTCGCGGGCGTCGCGGGTCAGAAATCCCGCCTTGCGCAGTACCGGGCGCAAGCCTTCGTCGTAATCCACCAGCGCCCTGGCCAAACCGTGGCGGATGGCACCGGCCTGACCAAAGCTGCCACCGCCCTTGACGGTGACACGGATATCGAACTTGTTTTGCACCTCAGCCACTTCGAGCGGCTGACGCACGATCATGCGCGCCACCTCGCGGCCGAAATAATGGTCCAGCGTGCGCTCATTGATGCTGATAGCACCTGCCCCGGGCTTGATGAAAACGCGCGCGGACGCGGTCTTGCGGCGGCCGGTCCCGTAGTAATTGGATGCCATGGTCGTCTTTCCTGATCGCGTTACAGAACCAACGCGCGCGGCTGCTGCGCGGCGTGGGGATGCGTGTCACCGGCGTAGATCTTGAGCTTGCGATACATCGCACGGCCCAGCGGCCCCTTGGGCAGCATGCCTTTCACCGCCAGGGCCAGGGCCCGATCCGGCGCCCGTTCCATCAGCTTCTCGAAGGACAAGGTCTTGATGCCGCCCGGATAGCCGGTATGCCGGTGATACATCTTTTGCTTCGCCTTGCGGCCGGTGACGCGGACGCGCTCGACATTGACCACCACCACGTAGTCGCCGGTATCCACATGGGGCGTGAACTCGGGCTTGTGCTTGCCGCGGAGGCGATGGGCGATCGTACTGGCGAGGCGGCCGAGGGCCTGATCGGTAGCGTCGACCAGGGTCCAATCGTGGACCACGGTCTCGGGTTTGGCGCTGAAGGTCTTCATGATTGCCATCGGCCGAAAAAAAGAGGGCGAATTTTAGCGGCGGCGGCGCGGCGTTTCAAGGCCGGCGGCTGGGGCCCGCCCGGCGCGCCCGGAATCTGCGATTCCGGGCCGGCAATCCGAACGGCGCGGCAGCCAAGCTGGCGCACCCGAGAGGATTCGAACCTCTGACCTTTGGCTCCGGAGGCCAACGCTCTATCCAGCTGAGCTACGGGTGCGAAACGATCGTGGCATTACGCCAGCCCTCCCTGGCGCCTGGTTCCAGCCGCTCCTTCCATGGCGCGGCGTGTGCCGGGCGGCAAGCAGTGCTTGCCTCGATGCGCCCGGCGCACCCAGCTGAGCTACAGGTGCGAAAAAACCATAACGCCACCGGAGAGATCCTCGGCAACGGGCACGCATGGTAGCAGAATCGCCATGCGCCATGCTGCTGGTCATGCCCAAGCGTAAACGCCGGTCTATAATACGCGCCACCCCGCATCCCTCGGCAATGGAGATCTGGCTATGAACAAGGTTCTTGGCGTGACGGCCATGGTAGTGTTGAGCGCAGCGTTCGCGGCCTGTGGCGCCAAAGAAAACAATCCGGCCCCGCCACCGGAAGTGGAAGCTCAGATCGTTGAGCGCGTAACGCCGCCCGGGGAGGTGGTCAAACAGGGAGCGGCCACGCCCGCCGCCGGCGGCAGCGCGCGCTCCGGAGAGGAAATCTACCAGGCGAAATGCGTGACCTGTCACGGCACCGGCGCCGCCGGGGCACCGAAGCTCGGCGACAAGGCCGCCTGGGAGCCGCGGATCGCCAAGGGCCTGGATACGCTTCATACCAGCGCGATCAACGGCTTTCTCGGGATGCCTCCGAAGGGGCTGTGCATGGACTGTTCAGACGACGAACTGAAGGCCAGCGTCGACTACATGGTCGATCACAGCAAGTAATCCCGCCGCAACCCAACCAAACAGGCCGCCACCGGGCGGCCTGTTTGGTTTCCGGTGCCCCGCCATTGTCGTGGCCTCAGATGGGCGCGATGCCGCGCCGCTTGAAGGGATGTCCGGGGCGGCGCTCGCGCGCCATGTCCAGCGCTTGGATCAGTACCCGGCGCGTGTCCGCCGGATCGATCACATCATCCACCAGGGCTGCCTCGGCGGCGGGCAGGATGCCGATCTTGGCGCGGAACTCTTCAATCAGTTCCTGTTTGCGGCGCTCGCCATCGGGCTCCTGGGCGAGCTGCTTGCCAAACAACACTTCGACCGCATCGTCCGGCGCAATGGCACTGAACGAGGCCAGCGGCCAGGCCACCAACAGATCCGGGCGCATGCCCAGGCTGTTCATACCGTAGTGGGCGAGCCCATAGGCCTTGCGCAGCATCACCGTGAAGCGCGGCACGGTGGCGTGCTCGATCTCGTAGAGCATGCGCGTCGACCAGCGGATGATGCCGTCCTCCTCCGACTGCGGCCCGGGGTAGAAGCCCGGGATGTCCTGCAGAAAGATCAGCGCGAAGCCGAAGGCATCGCAGAAATTGATGAACCGGCAGATCTTCTGGCAGGCCTTGACGTCGAGGGTGCCCGACATGTGGTTCGGCTGGTTGGCGATGATGCCCACCGCGCGGCCGTCGAGATGGGCGAGCGCAGTGACCGCATTGGCCGCAAATCTGGGCTTGAACTCGAAGCAGGCACCGTCGTCGACGATGCTGCGCACCACCTTGCGGATGTCGTAGGCGAAGCGCAGATCGGCCGGCACCAGATCGAGCAGCTCATCGCAGCGCCGGTCGGGGCGATCCCGGGTGGACCGCCGTGGCGGTGGCTCGGTGCAGTTGTCGGGCACATAGGACAGGAATTCCTTGATCCGCGCGATGCACTCGCGATCGTCCTCCACCAACAGATCGGCCATCCCGGAGCGCTCGACGTGCTTCTTGGCGCTGCCCAGTTCCTCCAGGGTGGTGTCGATGCCCATCTTGGTGCGCAGCAGCTGGGGCCCGGCAATCATCATGCAGGCGCCGCGGGTCATGGGCACGAAGTCGCCGATGGCGGTCAGGTTGGCGTGACCGCCGACGCACAGCCCCATCACCGCCACCACGATCGGCACCTGGCCGCTCAGCGCCACCAGATTGGCGAACTGGGGATTGTCGTAGGCGCCCTGGGAGCTGACTTCCTCCTCCAAGCGGGCGCCGGTGCCCTCGGTGAGGATCACCAGGGGGAAGCCCTGCTCCTGCACCAGACGCTTGAGGCGGGTGAATTTCCACTCGCAGACCTTGCCCATGGAGCCGCCGCGGAACGCCATGTCGTAGGCGGCCACCGCGACCCGGCGGCCATCGACCTTGCCGTAGCCGACCACGATGCCGTCGCGCGGGGTCTCGCCGGGCTTGGTGTGCCGGGCCAGCTCGCTCTCCCGCGCCAGCGGCGCCAGCTCCAGAAAGGTGCCGGGATCGAACAGCAGATCGACCCGCTCCCGCGCCGACAGCAGCCCCTTGGCGTGGCGGCGGGAATAGTCGATCCGCTCCAGCGCGCGCTTGCGCGCGGCGAAGGGTTCCAGGGCCTCGGTCAGGGTCTTGCCATCGCTCATGCCAGTATCTCGCCCGGCGCCGCCACCGGAATGGAGCCGCGCACCGGCGCCGGACTGTAGCCCGATCCCCGCGGCGTCTCAAGGCGCCTCGGCCCGCCAAGCCCCGGCCGCTACGCGGAGGCCGCACGCAGTGCCCGGGCGGCGGCGACCATGGCCGCCAGCGCCGGGCGCACTTCGTCCCAGGTGCGGGTCTTGAGGCCGCAGTCGGGGTTGACCCAGAGCCGCTCGGCGGGGATCCGGGTGCGCATCGCGCGCAGCCGGTCGAGCAGTTCGGCGGGCTGCGGGACATTGGGCGAATGGATGTCGTAGACACCGGGGCCGATGTCGCCGGGAAAGTCGAAATCGCGGAAGGCGTCGAGCAGGCGGCCATCGGAGCGGGCGCTCTCGATGGTGGTGACGTCGGCATCCATGGCCGCCACTGCGGCGATGATGTCGTTGAAATCCGAATAGCACATGTGGGTGTGGATCTGGGTGTCGTCCGCGACGCCGGATGCGGCAATGCGGAACGCCCGCACCGCCCAGTCGAGATACGCTGCGCGATCCGCCTGGCGCAGCGGCAAGCCCTCGCGCAGCGCCGCCTCGTCGATCTGGATGATGCCGACGCCGGCGGCCTCCAGATCCCGCACTTCGTCGCGGATCGCCAGCGCCAGCTGCAGGCAGGTGATCGCGCGCGGCTGATCGTCGCGCACGAACGACCAGTTGAGCAGCGTCACCGGCCCGGTCAACATCCCCTTCACCGGCTTGTCGGTCAATCCTTGCGCGTAGCGGATCCAGGCCACCGTCATCGGCCCGGGGCGCGCCACGTCGCCGTAAATGATCGGCGGTTTGACGCAGCGCGAGCCATAAGACTGCACCCAACCGTTGCCGGAAAACGCGAAGCCGTCAAGCTGTTCGCCGAAGTACTCCACCATGTCGTTGCGCTCGGCCTCGCCGTGCACCAGGACGTCGAGGCCGAGCGCCTCCTGTTCGCGGATGGCGGTGGCGATTTCCTCGCGCAGGAAGTCCTCGTAGGCGGCATCACCCAGCTCGCCGCTCCGCCAGCGCCCGCGCGCCCGGCGGATCGCTTCGGTCTGGGGAAAGGAGCCGATGGTGGTGGTCGGAAACATCGGCAGTGCGACCCGCTGCCGTTGCAGCGCAGCGCGTTCGGCGCGAGCGCTGCGCCGCCGCTCATCGGCCTGAGTCAGCGCCGCCAGCCGCGCTGCCACCACCGGCCGGTGCACCTGGGGAGATCGACGGCGATCGGCGAAGGCCGCGCGCGCCTCGTCGAGAGCTGCCGCCACCCGCTGTTCGCCGTTGTCAAGCGCGCTGCGCAGGATGGCGAGTTCGTCGAGCTTCTGAGTGGCAAAGGCCAGCCACGGGCGAATCGACTCCGGCAAGCGGGCATCGCCCGCGACATCGACCGGAACGTGGAGCAGCGAACAGGAGGGCGCCAGCCACAGCGGACCGCGATGGCGCGTGCGCAGGTTCTGCAGCCGCGCCAGGGTGGCACCGAGATCGGTGCGCCAGATGTTGCGGCCGTCGATGACCCCGACCGACAGCACCCGGCCCGCCGGCAGCAGGGTCGCCGCCGCCTCCAGCTCGCCGCCGCGCACGCCGTCCAGGTGCAGGCCGCCCACGGGCAGCGTGCAGGCCGCCTCCAGCTGTTCACCGAGGCGGCCGAAATAGGTGGCCAGCAGGATGGCAGGACCGCCGCCGGCCAGTGCGCCATAGGCGGTCCTCAGGCCGTCCCGCCACGCTGGTGAAAGGTCCAGCGCCAGTGCCGGCTCGTCGAGCTGCACCCAGTCCACACCAAGGGCGGCCAGCCGCGCCAGCACTTGGCCGTAGACCGCTACCACCTCGGGGAGCCATTGCAGCCGCTGGTCGCCGCGAGCCTCCGCCGATCGCGCCAGCCACAGCCAGGTCAGGGGACCCACCAACACCGGTTTGACCGCAAAACCCAGTGCGCGCGCCTCGGCAACCTCGTCCAGCAGCCGGGTGTTGGCCAGTCGGAACGGCTGCCCAGCGGTCAATTCCGGGACCA
Source organism: Pseudomonadales bacterium (assembly GCA_020847115.1). GTDB lineage: Bacteria > Pseudomonadota > Gammaproteobacteria > Pseudomonadales > Porticoccaceae > JAGPUQ01. The sequence continues at coordinate 7,933 of JADLCO010000209.1, forward strand.
GATGGTGGTAGTTGGTATCGAACCACTTGGTCAACGCACAGGCCGTGACCGGATCTCGCCCCGGCGCCCGACCCCGCGCCAGCGCAAAATAGAGGTCGAAGTCTACCGTGCCGCCATCCCAGTTGAACCGCGGCGGAATCGCTCCCAGCATCGTGGTCAGGTCGAGCACCTGGTCGTACCAGGAAAAATCGCCGGCCGGAATCAGATCGAGGCCAGCGGCGGCCTGCAACTGCCAGTGGCGGCGGCGCAGTTCACGGCCGCGGTGTTCCAGCTCGGCGCCGTCGATGGCACCGCGCCAATAGGCCTCCAGCGCCCATTTCAGTTCCCGGTCGCGACCGATGCGGGGAAAGCCCAGGTTGTGGGTGAGGATCGATGCCGCCATGACGAATGCTCCGAAAGAGGGGTCGGATGCATTCTATTTTTTGGTTTTATTGAATAATATCTCGCATCTTTTGATTTTTATTTGAATTTTTTTCACCATGATCGATCGCAAGCACCTGCGCAATCTGCTCGCCATGGCCGATTGCGGCAGCCTGGCCAAGGCCGCCGGGCAGCTGCATCTGACGCCCTCGGCACTGTCCCACCAGGTCAAGCTGCTCGAGGACTACTACGGCGTCGCACTCTTCCACCGCCACACCAAGCCGCTGCGCCTCTCCACCGCCGGCCACCGGCTGGTGGCGCTGGCACGCGATGCCCTGCCGCGCTTCGAGCAGGCGGAGCGGGAGCTGGCGCGGATCGCCGCCGGCGATGCCGGCCGCCTGCACCTGGCCATCGAATGCCATGCCTGCTTCGAATGGCTGATGCCGGTGCTGGAGCATTTCAAGAGCCAATGGCCGGGAGTGGACGTCGATATCCGTCTGGGCCTCGCCTTCGATTCGCTGCCGGCGCTGCGCCTGGGCGACATCGACCTGGTGATCACCTCGGACCCGGTGGTCGATCCGGAGCTGGCCTTTCTGCCCCTGTTCGACTACGAGGGGCGGCTGGTGCTGCCTGCGCAGCATCCGCTGGCGGCGCGCGCGGCGATCGAGCCGGCTGACCTGGCCGACCAAGTGCTGATCACCTATCCGGTACAGCGCTCGCGCATGGACGTGTTCCGCTACTTTCTGCAGCCGGCCGGAGTGGAGCCCGCCGCGGTGCGCCAGGCCGAACTCACCGCCATCATTCTGCTGCTGGTGGCCAGCGGTCAGGGGGTCGCCGCGCTGCCCGACTGGGTGATGCGCCATACGCCGCATAGCGGAAGCCTGGTGACCCGCCCACTGGGCGCCAAAGGCCTGCACCGGACGCTGTTCGCGGCGCTGCGGACGGCTGAGGCGGAACTCGGCTATCTGGGCGACTTCATCCGCATCGCCAGCGAATATCATCGGCCACCACTGCGGAACTGATGTCATGACCACAACGAGCAGCTCAC
>JADLCO010000210.1 GCA_020847115.1 Pseudomonadales bacterium
GCCTTCGTGTCCATTCGTGGTTCAATTGAATTGTTCCGGCTAAGTGCGTATCCTTTGGTCCAATCATGATGTGAATTTCGTCCCGATTTTCGGGTGCGCACATTGGACCTGCAAAACATTAAAACGGACATCAATCTGGCAATCAGGACATTATTCCCGCGTTCCGTCACCGGCGCCCGGCATGGGACATTCAGGACATGAGTGGGAAGGGAACGACGGAAGCTTGCCGCCTTCCGTCTGACCCACTTGGGTCGGGATAGGAGAAACCTACCGTGCCCGGCGCCATTACCCCAGCCTCCGCAGCGGACATGCGCGCCTTCCTGCGCTGCAACCAGATCCTCGCGCAACATCTCGACGGCTCGCCGCCCTGGCTGCTCTGCGGCCTGCGCTGGTACCTCCAGTGCTTCTATTACTGCTGCCCGGTGGAACCCGACTATCGCGTCAGCATGCACCAGCACGACTGGTTCGAGATCGCCCTGCTGTGCAAGGGCCGCCTGCAGTACCGCACGCCGGGGCACACCGCCGCCTTCAACCCGGGCGACGTCTTCTTCATGCCGCCGGGGCGCCAGCACAGCTGGTCCACGGTGAAGGCGCCGGTGGTGATCGCGAGTTTCCAGCTCAAGCTCGGCATCCTCGACAAGACTGGCCAGGCCCTGCTGCAGGCGCTCCTCGATCGCGCCGATGCCGGCGGCTTCCATGTGCGCCGGAACGCGGCCCACAGCCGCTTGCACCAGACCCTCTGGGAATTGCTGCATCAGGATCCCCCCAGCCCGCTGCTGGCCGAAAAACTGCGCTCGCTCACCCAGCTGTTCGTCCAGGAGCTGCTGGAACTCGCCGCCCCGACCACGGCCCTGGCTCCCCTGCCCACGCCGTTCACCATCTGTCCCGAGACGGTGGCGACTTCCAAGTACCAGCAGATCGTGGATTTCGTGCACCAGAACATCAGCCAGCCGATCCAACTCGAGGACATCGCCAGCCATTTCCACTACAGCGTGCGCCATGTCGCCCGGCTTTTCCGCGAGGAGAGCGGTGTCGCGCTCGGCCGCTACATCGTCGATCAGAAACTCCGCACCGCGCAGCGGCTCCTCGCCACCACGGATTTCCCGGTGAAGACCATCGCCTTCGATCTGGGGTATCACGACGTGGGTTATTTCTGCCGCCTGTTCCGCACCCACCTGATGGGCACGCCCAACAGTTACCGCGCCCAGATGCTCGCCGGGCGCACGGCCACGCCGTACAGTGCCACCAACCATCACAGTTTTCGCGGCACCGCCCTGCCCGCCGGGAAGGACAGTCCCGCCGACCAGCGGATCGCCCACGCGAGTTGACGGACCATCCGGCCGCATCACCCGCCCGTGAAACGCCCGGGGCTCATTTTCGTGCTGGCCGTGGCGGTGATCGGGGCCGCGCTCGCGGCCTGGCAATATTCCGGCCGCCCCGACCGGCCCGGCCGCGAGTCTCCCGAGGAAGTGGTGCGCATCGGCCACATCTTTCTTGAAACGCAGGCCGCCATTGATGCCCTGGGCCGGGCCTACGAGGAACACTGCCGCCGGCAGGGGCAGCGGGTGCGGGTGATCCAGATCGCGGTGCCGCACCGCCTGTATGCCAGCTGGTTCATCACGCAGCTGCTCAGCCACGACACGCCGGAGATCCTCGCCATCCATGCCGGCAGCACCACCGAACGACTCGCCCGCTACATCGAGCCCCTCGGCGCCGAGCTGGCCCGGCCCAATCCCTACAACGCCGGCACCCCGCTCGAGGGCGTGCCCTGGCGCAACACCTTCACCGCGGGCCTGCGCACTTCCTACAACGACACCCTGCTCGATTACTACAGCGTGCCGTTCACCAACACCACCACCCGGCTGCTGGTGAACCTGGACCTCCACCGGGAAATCTTCGGCGACGCCCCCTGGCCCGGGACCTACGAGGGATTTGTCCAGTTGTGCCGCGACACCCAGGCGTACGCGATCCGCACCGGCCGCAAGATCCACCCCATCGCGAGCTCGCTGTTCCACGCCCCGGTGCTTTCCCGGCTGATCGTGCGCACCCAGACCGCGCGCCTCGCCATGCGGTTCAACCCGACGCGCACCCTGCGCTACTCCAATACCGAGCAGAGCCTCGCCTGGCTGACGGGCGGCTATACCCTGACAACCCCGGAGATTCGCGACCAGCTGGCCATGATCCATGAATTGTCCGGATTGATGCAGCCCGGCTTCACCCAGATGGGCCGCGAGGATGCCGACATGTATTTCAAGCAGGGTCACGCGCTGACCCTGATCAGCTTCAGCAACTCGGATCAGTCCGTGCGCCAGGAGATCCAGTTCCCCCTGGGGGTCGTGCGCGTGCCCACCCCGCAGCCATCCCCCACCCGCTACGGCCGCAACATCCTTGGGCCCTACGAGGACAAAAGCTACACCTCGCATTTCGAGGTGGGCCTGGCCAGCCACAGCCGCCACCGGGCGCGCGCCCTCGCCTTCCTGAAGTTCGCCACCAGCCAGCAGGGCAACCGCATCTTCGCCCAGGTCGCGCGCTGGACCCCCTCGGTGGCCGGCGTCGAGCCGCATCCGAATCTCCTGCCGTATCTCTCCGACCCGGCGGGCGGTTACCAACTGGGCTTCGATCTCGCCTGTTACGAC
>JADLCO010000211.1 GCA_020847115.1 Pseudomonadales bacterium
ACTGGTACAGCGACAGCATTGTGGCGTGGGCCTACTACCCGCTCGGAATCGCGCAAACGGCCGTGAATGTTGAGCGCGAGAGGCAGGCGGCATTGGTGCCTAACGCAGAAATAACCGGCGCCGATAGGCGTCCGGTTGATTGACGGGTTAGGTTGCAAACGGAGGGAACAATGGTTGATTTCTCGAAGCACAAGCACGGCGATGTTGTTGTGGTTCATTGCTGCGACGAATGCGCAAGAAAGGCAGGCGTGAAACCAAAGCGCCCTGCTGACAGCGGCAAAGCGTCGTGGCTTTGCGATGTTTGCGGGCACCACAGAATCGGCTCGCTGACGGACTGCGAGATTGGGGACTGGCTGCGGCTGCGGCCATTGCAACCTAACGTAAATTAGACGAATCGGAACACACAGAGCAATACCGCCCAACTCAAGCTCGGCATGCCGAATTTCAACCGGTTATGTTTCGATTCCTGATTTAGACAACCCAATATTTTCCGGATGCCCGACCTGTTTTTCTCTCTCCCTTGACGGACACCCGGTGATCGAAGGATTGCGCCCAATCGCCGAGGAGTCCAGCCAACGGAAGAGGGATCAACTTCAGGACAGCAACACCGGCTCATGGCGCCTTCTCCACTCCGGCGGTCAACTCGTCCACTTGGCGCCGATAGCTGAACACGCGCCCACGCCGGCGGTGGCGGCTTCGACATGGTGACCAAGCGGGGAGCTGCGCACAGGACGAGTCCAACCTCAAACAGGGATGGGCGTTATTTTAGGTTCGGGTGTCAGGATAAACGAATCCTGCTCGCCAATTGATGTTCAAGCACCGTCCTTGCCGGAGAGCCCGGAAGCTCGCGCCCACCCGCACTCTGCGCGATCATGGCGACGTTCTTTGCCCTGTTCTGGAGCCGCCCCATGACCGCCGACCCAGCCCGCTTCGCCGCCGCCCTCGACCGCTTCGATGCCGCCAATGCCCAGGACCCGAACCGGGAGCAGGGCGAGCCGCGGGAACTGCGCTACGGCCGGCGCATGAGCGCGATGCTGGAGCGCTTTGCGCCGGAGGCGGACGAGGCCGTGCGGCTCGCGGTGCGCGCCCAGCACATCGAGCGCTGGAAGACGCCAAGATCCTCCTACCCCGAGGGCCGCGCCGGCTATCTGGCGTGGCGCGCGGGGTTGTACGAATTCCATGCCGAGACCGCGGCGCGGCTACTGGCGGAAGTCGGCTACGACGCCGCCACCATCGCGCGCGTCGGCAACGCCATCGCCAAGCGAGAGCTCAAGACCAATGCGGATTCGCAGCTGGTGGAGGATGTCGCGGCGCTGGTGTTTCTCGAACACTATCTGGAAGGCTTCGCCGCCCAGCACCCCGATTACGCGGAAGGCAAGTGGACCGGCATCCTGGTCAAGACCTGGCGCAAGATGTCGCCGGCGGCGCGGGAGTTTGCGCTCGGCGGCAAGCTCCGCATTCCGGAGGCGCTGGCGCCGCTGGTGTTGAAGGCGGTTTCCTGAACACCTATCGAGGCGCAAGGTGTGCAGCTGAAGGCCACGCAGCTCATACCACCACGAGGTAGGGCAGCACCCGATCCGCCAGCCGCGCGAGAAAGCGGAACACCGGCACGCCCAGCACGCTGAGCAGAATCAGTACCAGAAACGTCTGGGCGCCGTGGCGCGCGTTGAAAGCGTCGTAGCGGCGGCCGAGCGCCGGGGGCAGCAGCCAGGACAGCACATAGTGGCCGTCGAGCGGCCCCAGCGGCAGCAGGTTGAACAGCATCAGCAGCAGATTGATCTGGGCGAGGATGCGCAGCGCCAGCAGGGCCTCGGGCGTCAGCGCCAGACCCTCCGGCCTGGCCGCCAGGGCCAGCGCATTGACCGCCAGAAAGGCGAGCAGCAGGTTCATGCCCGGCCCGGCCGCGGCGACCGCCGCCGGCGCCCAGCGCGCGTGCAGCCGTGCCGGGCTGAAGGGCACCGGCCGCGCGTAGCCAAAACCCACCAGTACCACCAGCAGCAGGCCCATGGGATCGATGTGGGCCAGCGGATTCAGGGTCAGCCGGCCGCTGCGCCGCGCGGTGTCGTCGCCGAGCGCGGTGGCCATGCCGGCATGACCGAACTCGTGCAGGCTGAGCGAGACCACGATGGCCAGCAGCAGGATCGCGAACAGCAGCACCTGGCCGTTGAACAGCAGATTCAACATGGGCAGCGCTCGGTGGGGTCGGCGGGAGTTGGCGACGCCGGCAGTTCAGTCGCGAAACGACGGATCCTTGGCATCCATCAGCCGCAGCAGCGCCGGCCAGGCCAGATCGGCGCCCTTGCCGAAGGCCCGCGCGCCCTGCTTCCTGGTCAGTTCCTGGACTGCCGCGGACGGAAACACCAGCGGCGCACCACCCGCCAGCGCCGCCACCTGCACCGCGCAGGCACGCTCCAGGTAGTACAGGCGGTAGAAGGCGTCGGCGGCGCTGATGCCGCAGCTGAGCAGGCCGTGATTGCGCAGGATCAGCGTCCATTCGCCGCCCAGATCGGCCACCAGCCGCGTCTTTTCGTCCGCGTTCAGGGCCACGCCCTCGTAGTCGTGGTAGCGCACCGAGCTGAGTGCCACCAGCGAGGTCTGCGCCAGCGGCAGCAGGCCGTCGCGGTGCGCCGACACTGCCATGCCGGCGGTCGAGTGAGTGTGGAACACGCAGCTGACGTCGGGACGGGCTTCGTGGATGGCGCTGTGGATGATGTAGCCCGCCTTGTTGATCCGGTAGGGCGACTCGCTCATCAGGTTGCCGTCCAGATCGACCTTTACCAGGCTGGACGCGGTGATCTCGTGGAACATCAGGCCGAAGGGGTTGAGCAGGAAGTGCTCCTCCGGCCCCGGGACCCGCATCGAGATGTGGGTGGCGATGAGGTCGTCCCAGCCGAAGTGGGCGACCAGCCGGTAGCAGGCGGCCAGCTCGACGCGGGCCTGCCACTCCTCGGGCGACACCTGGTCGCGGAGCACGGGGTTGTGCAGCGGGGATGGGGTAGCGGACAAGGCGGAATCCTCCAGCAGTTGGCCGCGGCCGGCGGCGGGTGGTTCGTTGGTGATGCCCCCACCCTAACGCCGCGCCTGCCCGGCGGCAACCGGCGACGCGCACCGACCCGCGCCATCGGCGGTCTGAGCACGGTGGCGGCCTCGTTCCACTACGAGGGCGCTTCCCCTGTGACCAGGCAGGTGCCGCACCTCAAGGGCGGCCTGTTCGTGGGCGGCGGACACCCGTCAGCCGGAGCCGAGCGCCGCCGGCCGCGCACCACCCGTCGCCCAGTCGAGCAGTTCGGCGAGATGCAGCAGCGGCAGGCCGCCGGTTTCGGCGAGGTGCGTGCGCAGCTGGGTCAGGCAGCCGATGTTGGCACTCACCGCGACGGTCGCCCCGGTGGCGCGCAGCGCCTCCGCCTTGTCGGCGCCGAGCCGGGCGGCGAACTCCGGCTGCAGCAGGTTGTAGGTGCCGGCCGAGCCGCAGCACAGGTGCGGGTTCTGGGGCTGGCGCACCGCAAAGCCGCAGGCTTCGAGCAGCGCGATGGGCGCGCGCTTCTCGGCCATGCCGTGTTGCAGCGAGCAGGGGCTCTGCCAGGCCACGGCCACGCCCGCGCTGCGCTCGGCGATCAGGTGCAAGGGTTGCTGTGCGTGCAGCTCCAGCAGCAGTTGCGACAGATCCCGGACCCGCCCGGCGAGCGCGACCGCGGCAGGATCGTCCGGCAGCAGATGGCCGTAATCACGCAGGTGCGAACCGCAGCCCGACGCCGTCATCAGCACCGCAGCGACGGCGCCATCGCCGTTCAGAAATTCGCGCCAGACTGCGAGAGTGCGCCGCGCCAGTTCCTGTGCCCGTTCCGTCTTGCCCAGGTGATGGGGCAGCGCGCCGCAACAGCCACCGCCGGCCGGGGGCACCACCACCGTGTAGCCATGGCGGCGCAGCAGGCGCAGCGCGGCGGCGTCGAGCAGCACCTGCGCGCGCTGGGGTTTGACGTGCGCCTGACGCTGAACGAATCGCACCTGTGCTGCGGCTCGGCCGGCACCTACTCGGTCTTGCAGGCCAAGCTCTCGCACCAGTTGCTGGAGCGCAAGATCGGCCACCTCTCAGCCCTGGAACCTGTCGTCATCACTTCGGCCAACATTGGCTGTATCACCCATTTGCAAAGCGGCACGGCCACGCCGGTG
>JADLCO010000212.1 GCA_020847115.1 Pseudomonadales bacterium
ACCGGGTGCTGGAGCAGGATGCCGTGGCAGTCGGGGTTGGCGTTCAGTTTTTCGATATGGTCGAGCAGCTGATCGGTGGTGGTGGCGGCCGGCAGCTCCAGCGCCAGAGAATCCAGACCCACGCGGGCACAGGCGTTGCGTTTCTTGCGCACATAGGTGGCGGAGGCGGGGTCGTCGCCCACCAGGAGGGTGGCAAGCACCGGGCGGCGACCGCCGTTATCGCGTACCAGTTCGGCCACCCGGGTTGCGATCTCGGCTTCGCAACGGGCGGCCAGGGCCTTGCCGTCGAGGACGATGGCGGACATGGGCGAATTCATCCGGGCAAAGCGCCATTTTGCCACGGCCGGGGCTGTGTTGACCCGGCGCTGAGCAACGGCGCCGGCGATCGTCCCAGTGCCGTTGCTTAGCGCCCGCGATGGTCCGGCCCCTGTCCGGGTTGTTTCGGATGGGCGTAGGAGTGGTGATATTCGGGGGCGGCGAAGGGCGCCTCTTCCCGCACGCGGGCCACGGCGCGCTCGAATGCGGCGGCGAGCCGGTCCTCGGCGGCGTAGTCGAAGGGGTCCGGGTGGTAGTCGCCGGGCGCGAGCGGGTTGGCCTGGTACCACTGCGCGGTTTCGCGCAGCGCCGTGACGGGATCCACCAGGTCCCGGTAACCCAGTTCGCGCTGCGCCTTGGTGGTGTCGAGCAGGCAGTGGTTGTGGCCGCCGAGCTGGCGGGTCAGAGCTTCGGAGGGCGTCGCCAGTTCCTCCGGCAGCGAGAGGATGTCCAGCTTGCGTCCGGCGAATTCGGATAGCAGTTCGACCCACTGGCGCTGGGTGAACTGGCGCTCATCGGCGCAGTTGTAGGCCTGGTTGCGGCTGGCTTCGGGGTGGTCCACGGCGAGCAGCAGGCAGTGGGCGGCGTTGCGCGCCGCGCAGCGGCTGGTGAGGATCAGGCCGCCGTTGGGCAGGATGATCCAGGGGCGGCCGTCGCGCACGCGGCGGATCACCGACCATTCCTGCGGGGTCGGCTGGCGCGGGCCATAGATCGCCGGATAGCGGAAGTAGGCAGCGTTGAAGGCTCCGGCTTCCCCCAGGTCCAGCACGTGCCGTTCGGTGCGCCAGATCATGTGCGCGAAGCGGCTGCCGTCGGTAGCGCCGGGATAATCGGACATCGGCGCGGTTTCATGCACCGGCACCGGCAGCCCCCAGGGCGACTGTCCCGCGGGGTCCATCAGCCCGGCGTAGACCGGGATGCCGCCGACGCCGATGAAGCGCTCGCAACGGTTGGCAAAATGGTCCGCCAGCAGGCGGATGCGGCCATACATGGCCATCACCAGGTCGAACTGGCGACCTTCGAGTGCGGCGGCGATGGTCTCGGCGAAATGGGGATCGCCGTGGATGTGCTCCACTTCCGGGAGGCCCGGTGGTTCGTGGGTGCCGCGGTGGAAGATGGTGGTTTCGTAACCGCGGTCAAGCAGTCCTGCGATGACGTGGGGGCCGGTGGGCCCGGTGCCGCCGATCACCAGCGCGCGTTTCATGGAGCATCTCCCGGCAGGGACAGAGGGTTGCGCCGACCGTACCACCGGCACCAGGGGGCGCCGGTGGCTGTCACCGCGTCAGGTCTTGAACCGGTAGCCGCCGGCGTCGCCCACGATGTGGCCGCCGGTGGGGGTAGCGAAGTGGGTGCCGAGCACCAGCGAGGGCTTGTTGCCGAAGCGCACCATGAATTCGCGGCGGGTCTTTTCGGCCAGTTCGCTGGAGGCATCGGCGAAGTCGATCCACTCGGGATGCGCCATCTGCAGCGGATGGTGGAACATGTCGCCGGTGATCACGGCTTCCTGGCCCTTGGACTGGATCAGCACACTGACGTGGCCTGGGGTGTGGCCGGGCGTCGGGATCAGACTGATTTCTTCGTTCACGCGATGGGTGTCGTCGACCATGTCGACCAGACCGGCATCCAGCACCGGTTGCAGCACGTGCTGGATGGTGTTGGCACCGTAGGGATCCTCGTGATCCTTCCAGAACGCCCACTCCCCCTTGGCGTAGAGGTAGCGGGCATTGGGGAAGGTCGGTACCCATTTGCCGTTTACCTCGATGGTGTTCCAGCCCACGTGGTCGAAGTGCATGTGGGTGCACATCACCCGGTCGATGGTGTCGGGGGCGAAGCCCAGTTTGGTCATGTTTTCAAGAAACGGATTGTTCATCCGGTTCCACTCGGGAAACAGCGGCAGATCCTTGTTGTTGCCGGCGCAGGTGTCCACGATCATCTTCAGTCCGCCCGCCTTGATCAGAAAGTCGTGGATGCTCAGGTTCATGTTGCCGTCAGCGTTGATGAAATCGGGCTTCAGCCAGCCGTAGTGCTCAGTCAATTCCTCGATGGAATTGTTGGGGAACAGGGATTTGACCGGCGCGTTCAGCACCACCTCGACCAGGCGGGTGATGGAGACGTCGCCGACCTGCCAGGACAATTGTTGGTGAAGTCGGTCGCTCATGGATTCCTCGCTGTTGTTATCGGTTGTCGGGACCAATCTAGGCCGGACCATCGCCGATGGCAACCGGACGGCCTCGAGTTACCTGCCTACACCGGATTCCGCTCGATCAATTGGCGGGCGATGATGATGCGCTGCATCTCGTTGGTGCCCTCGCCGATGATCATCAGGGGCGCATCGCGGTACAGGCGTTCGGCGCCGAATTCGCAGGAATAGCCGTAGGCACCGTGGATGCGCATATTTTCGTCGGCGTTCTTGGCCGCCGCCTCGGTGGCGAAGTATTTGGCCATGCCGGCTTCCATGTCGCAGCGCTCGCCGCGGTCGTAGGCCTGGGCGGCCTGCTCCACCAGCAGTCGCGCGGCCTCGGCGCGGGTCGCCATCTCGCCCAGTTTGAGCTGGATCGCCTGGTGTTCGCAGATCGGCTTGCCGAAGGTCTTGCGCTGCTGGGAATAGGCCACGGCCTGCTTGAGCGCCGCGGTGGCCACGCCTACGCCGCGCGCCGCGACATTGATGCGGCCGAGTTCCAGCCCGCCTACGGCATTGTAGAAACCCCGGCCTTCTTCGCCGCCGATCAGGCAGTCGCGATGCACGCGATAGTCCTCGAACAGGATTTCGGCGGTGTCGATGCCGCGATAGCCCAGTTTCTTGAGCTTGCGCGTGACCTTGAAGCCCGGCCCCTTCTCGGCGATGAACATGCTCATGCCTTTGCGCGGCGGGCTGGCCTGAGGATCGGTCTTCACCAGCAGGGCGATGCAGTTGCCCTCCAGTGAGTTGGTGATCCAGGTCTTGGTGCCGTTGACCACATAGTGGTCGCCGTCACGGTGCGCGACGCAGCGGATGCCCTGGAGATCGGTACCGGCATCGGGCTCGGTGAGGCCGATGCCACCGCGCAGTTCGCCGGTGGCAAAGCGCGGCAGGTATTTCTGCTTCTGGGCTTCGGTGCCGTAGCTCTGCACGCAGCGGGCCATGATCAGGTGCGAGTTGAACACGCCGGAAAGCGACATCCAGACTTCCGATACCGCCGCCACGATCTTGGCGTAGGTCGAGGCCGACAGGCCGAGACCACCGTACTCGGGTGCTATGGTGGCGCCGAACAGGCCCAACTCCTTCATCTGTTCGACCATCGCGTGGGGATACTCATCCGCCTGTTCGAGGTCGTGGGCATGGGGCACGATGTCGCGCTCCAGCCAGCGGCGCACGCTGTCGAGGATCAGGTTGTCGTCTTCACTGGCCATGGAAAGTCTCTGCGGGGGATGGGCGTCAGTAACCGGCCTTATCGTCCACGGCATGGCCGGTCTTGGGAATCAGCATGGTACGGATGAAATCACAGATGACGGTGCCGTGCTGGTTCTTGCCCAGGGTGCGGACGGTGACCAGACCGGCAGTGGGCCGGCTCTTGGATTCGCGGATTTCGAGCACCTCGGACTCGGCGTAGAGGGTATCGCCGACGAATACCGGCGCCGGCATGCGGATCTCCTTCCAGCCCAGATTGGCGATGGTCTTCTGGCTCACGTCGGAGACGCTCATGCCGGCGATCACTGCCACCGTCATGGTGCTGTTCACCAGGATCTTGCCGAACTCGCTGTGCTTGGCATATTCCTTGTCGAAGTGCAGCGGATGCTGATTCATGGTGAGCAGGGTGAACCAGGTGTTGTCGGTTTCGGTGATGGTGCGCCCGGGGCGGTGCTCGTAGACGTCGCCGACCTTGAAGTCTTCCAGATAGCGGCCGTAGGACTCGCGGTAGCGGCCGGGGGCGATTTCGACGGACTTGGGCATGGGCGTCTCCTGGTGCGCGCAAAGGCAGCCACCTTAAGTGAGGGTTTCGGAAACTGTCAATTTGGCCCGGGAGCGGCCACTCGGGTCAGCGCCGACGCAGGTGGAAGACGTGTTCGTGAAGCGTCTGCAGCCCGCGCTGGCGAAAGCGGGGCTCGGCGTCGAGGATGTCTTCGCTGGCCAGCAGGTCGATCGCAAAATCTGCTCCATACAGGTTCTGCACTGCGCCCGGACCCACTGAAAACGGTGGACCCGACATTTCTGCCTGGGGATACTCGAAGGTGACGAGCAGCATTTGCGCCCCGCTGGGCAGCAACTCGGTGAGCAGCTTGGCGTAACGCGCCCGCAGCGGATCGGGCAGCGCCACCAGGGCGGCGCGGTCGTACACGGCGTCGAGCGGACCGAGCAGACTGCGCTCGAGGTCGAAGCAGTCGCCACAGAGGATTTCCAGATTCCCGGCGCGATAGCTGTCGAAGTTGCCGCAGCGGCTGCCGCCGGGTAGCGGGTGCGATGGATCAAACTGTTCGCGAAAGAAGTCAGTGACCGCGATCGGGCTCAGCTCGACCCCGATCACTTCATGGCCGCGTTCGGCCAGCCAGGCGAGATCGCGGGATTTGCCGCACAGGGGCACCAGCACGCGTGCTGCCGCCGGCAGTGCCAGTGCCGGCCAATGGGTGACCAGGCGCGGGTTGGGCTGCTCGAGGTGAAAGCCGATCTCGCCCTGTCGCCAGCGCTGTTGCCAGAATTCCGGTTCCATGAACGATCTCTCCCGGCAATCGCCAGGTGCCGACCACGGCCGGACCGGCAAAGGTATGCCCGCCTTGTCAGCGTAATCGGGCTATCTTACCTTGATGGTGCCGATCTTACGCGGCCGCTCGGCCTTGGATCGATCCCCGCATGCATACTGTATGATTATACAGCGACGCGGGTTCCCCGCCGCCGCAACCCAGCCACCACAGCAGCGACAGACGCGAGGTAACACCATGGATCCCAACAAGGAGAAGGCATTGCAGGCGGCCCTCAGCCAGATCGAACGCCAGTTCGGCAAGGGTACGGTGATGCGCATGGGCGACAGGGAGCAGGTTGCGATCCCCAGTATTTCCACCGGCTCGCTCGGCCTGGATGTGGCGCTTGGCATCGGCGGTCTGCCGCGGGGGCGGGTGGTGGAGATCTATGGCCCGGAATCCTCGGGCAAGACGACCCTCACCCTGTCGGTGATCGCCCAGGCGCAGAAGCTGGGCGGCAGTTGCGCCTTCATCGACGCCGAGCACGCCCTCGATCCCATCTATGCCGAGAAGCTGGGCGTCAACATCGAGGATCTGATCCTGTCGCAGCCGGATACCGGCGAGCAGGCGCTGGAGGTCACCGACATGCTGGTGCGCTCGGGGGCCATCGACGTGCTGGTGGTGGACTCGGTGGCGGCGCTGGTGCCGCGCGCCGAGATCGAGGGTGAGATGGGCGATGCCCACGTCGGCTTGCAGGCGCGGCTGATGTCCCAGGCGCTGCGCAAGCTCACTGGCAGCATCAAGAAC
>JADLCO010000213.1 GCA_020847115.1 Pseudomonadales bacterium
CATCGATCTCTACTACCAGCACCGGGTCGATCCCAGGGTGCCGATCGAGGACACCGTGGGCGCCATGGCCGAGCTGGTCAAGGCCGGCAAGGTGCGTTTTCTCGGCCTCTCCGAGGCCACCGCCGATCCGGCGCTGATCCGGCGCGCCCACGCCGTGCACCCCATCGCCGCGCTGCAGGTCGAATACTCGCTCTGGACCCGCGACCCCGAGCCCGAGGTGCTGCCGGCGTGCCGCGCGCTCGACATCGCCATCGTGCCCTACAGCCCCCTCGGCCGCGGCTTTCTCACCGGGACCATCACCAGCACCGCGGAGATGGGCGACAAGGACTTCCGCAAGACCAACCCGCGCTTCCAGCCCGGCAACCTCGAGCGCAATCTGGAGCTGGCCGGGCAGGTGAAGCGGCTCGCGGCGGCGCGCGGCTGCACCGCCGGGCAGTTCGCGCTGGCCTGGCTGCTGGCGCAGTGGGACCGCATCGTTCCCATTCCCGGCACACGCCGGATTACCAACCTCGACAGCAACGCCGCGGCCGCCGACTTGGTGCTGACCGACGCCGAGCTGCGCGCCATCGAAGCGGTATTTCCGCCCGGTGCCGCCGCCGGTGCGCGCTATGCCTGAAACGCTTCACCTGAATAACCGTTCGCTTCCAGGAATCCACTATGCAGTTGCCCGCCGACGTTCATCTGAAGCTCGAAACCTGGGACGAGTACATGCACCCGCCCACCGCGGCGGAAAACTACAACGAGAGCATGTACTTCAATCTCTACGACGCCGCGCAGCGCGTCGGCGGCTGGTTCCGGCTCGGCAACCGGGTCAACGAAGGCTATGCCGAGATGACCAATTGCCTGTATCTGCCGGACGGGTCGGTGGCCTTCATGTACCAGCGTCCGCCCATCGCCCACAACGATGCGTTCGATGCCGGCGGCATGCGCTTTAGTGTGATCGAGCCCTTCCAGCGCCTGTCCGTGCACTATCAGGGCGAGGTGCTGCTGCTGAAAAATCCGGGAGAGATGATCGATCCGGGCCGCGCCTTCAAGAACAACCCCAAACTGCCCTGCACGGTGGACATCCACTACCACGGTGTCTCGCCCATGTACGGCGGCGAGCCGGTGCATGCCGACGGCAGCCCCTGGCGGGAAAACCCCAACGCCGGGTTGTACCTCGGCCACTATGAGCAGCACATCGCCGGCAGCGGCACCATCCGCGTGGGCAGCCAGGAGTGGCAGGTCAAGGGACTCGGCCTGCGGGATCACAGCTGGGGGCCGCGCTATTGGCAGAACGTGCCCTGGTACCGCTGGCTGCCGATGAGCTTCAGCGAGGACTTCGCCATCATGGTGCTCGACAAGGCGCTCGGCGACGGCACCCGCATCGTCGGCGGCATGGTTCTCACCGAAGGCCGCTACGACCTGGTGCGCGCGGTGCGCGTCGAATCCGAGTGGGACGAAAACTTCTACCAGACCCGGCTGCGCGCCTGGGCGAAGACGGATCGCGCCGAATACCAGATCGAAGGCCGGGTGCTGTCGCTGATCCCGCTGCGCAATCGCCGCACATTGCCCGACGGCAGCACACTCATGACCCGCATCACCGAGGGCCTCACCGAATACCGCTGCAACGGCCAGGTCGGCTACGGGCTCTCGGAATACCTCGATCAGATCGTCGATGGCCGGCCGGTGGGGATCGGCGCATGAACCAGGCCGTCGATCTCGATCCCGCGCGCGTCGGCGAACTGCTGGGGACGGATGTCGAGCGGCACTTCGGGCCGTCCCGCATCGAACACCTGGTGCGCCTCTCCGGCGGCGCTTCGCGCGAGACCTGGTCGTTCGACGTGGTGAGCGCCGACGGCCGCCGCCGTGAGCTGATCCTGCGCCGGGATCCGGGCGCCACCGGCAGCGCCGGGCCCGAGGGCTGGCGCGGCGGCAAGACCGCCTATTCCCTCGACCGCGAGACCGAGGCCGAACTCCAGCAGGTGGTGTTCGAGGCCGGCGGCCCGGTGGCGCGGGTCCACTTCCGCCTGCCCGCCGATCACGCGCTCGGCGGCTGCTATGTGATGGACCGCATCGCGGGTGAGGTGCTGGCTCCGCGCATCCTGCGCGATGAAGCTTTCGCAGGAGCCCGCGCCATGATGGCGCGCCAGTGCGGCGAAATTCTCGCCGGCCTGCATGCCATCGACCTAACGAAGCTGCCCGCCGGGCTCAGCCGCATGCCGGTGCGCGCATTGCTCGGCTATTACCGCGAGCTGCTCGACGGCATCAGCGCCTTCTACCGCGACGAGACTCCGGTGCGCCGTCCCGAATATCACCCGGCCTTCGAGCTCGCATTCCGTTGGCTGGAGGAGCGCTGCCCGGACGACGCGCCCATCGGCCTCGTCCACGGCGACTTTCGCAACGGCAACTTCGTGGTCGGCCCCGAGGGCATCCGCGCCGTGCTCGATTGGGAGCTGGGCCATCTCGGCGACGGCATGGAGGATCTCGGCTGGCTGTGCGTGCGCGCCTGGCGCTTCGGCCAGCATCGGAATCCGGTGGGCGGCTTCGGCGCCCGCGAGGATCTGTTCGCTGGTTACGAGAACGCCGGCGGCCGCGCCGTCGATCCCAGGGCCGTGCACTTCTGGGAGGTGTTCGGCACCCTCAAGTGGGGCATCGTCTGCCAGTTCCAGGCCTACAAGCACCTGTCCGGCTTGATCGACTCCTTCGAGCACATGGCCATCGGCCGCCGCGCCTGCGAGAACGAGCTCGACCTGCTGCAACTCATCGAGGAACCCTGACATGCCCCAGGACCGAGCCACCGCCGCCGAACTCCTCGCCGGCGTGCGTGCTTTTCTGCGCAACGAAGCGCTGCCCCAGCTGCAGGGCGCCAGCGCCTACAAATGCCGGGTGGCGGCCAACATCCTCGCCATCGTCGGCCGGGAACTGGAACAGGGTGCCGCCGCCGACCGCGCCGAACTGGCCGGTCTGGAACGCCTGCTGGGCAAGTCCGCCGACTCGGAGTTGACCCCCGAGGCCGCTCTCGATGCGCTCAATGCCGAACTCTGCGCCGGCATCCGCTCCGGCGCACTCGATTCGCGGCGCCGCGACGTGCTTGCCCTGGTGCGCGACACCGTGCGCGCCAAGCTGCTGATTGCCAATCCGGAATATCCGGCGCTGCGCGAGTGAGCGGAAGCCGGCGGCATCGGCTGCAAGGCGGTATCCGGTCTGTGGTAGCGTTGACCGGCCGCAGCGGCCCGATCCCGGGCATACCGGCGCATGGTTCCATCGATAACCCATAACGAGGCGGCTGCACCGCCGGGAGGACCCGCTCATGACCGCGAAAACCTTTACCGAACTGCTCAAGGACAGCCCGAAGAACTGGGGTCGCTGGGGGCCGGACGACGAAGTCGGCGCGCTCAATTTCCTCACCAGCGCCGAAATCCTGCGCGGCGTGCAGGCCGTGAAGCAGGGCAAGGTATTCATGCTCGGGGTGCCGGTAGCCAGGCCGGCCGGTGATCCCATCTATCCGGGGCGGGGCAAGACCACCCGCACCATGGCCATGGACAAGGGCCATTACATGAACTGCCACGCCCATGCCATGCCGGGCGGCATGGAGTATGCCGACGACGTGGTGTTCATGTATCTCCAGGGCACCACCCAGTACGACGCCCTGGGCCACGTCTGGTACGACGATCAGCTCTACAACGGCTACGATGCCAAGAGCACCATCGGCGGCCTGCACAAGTGCAGCGTCGAGAGGATCGCCGAGCGCGGCGTGGTCGGGCGCGGCATCCTGCTCGACGTCGCCCGCTACAAGGGCGTCAAACATCTGGGCCCCAACGAGGCGATCACCCTAGACGATCTGCTCAAGACCGCCGCGGCCCAGAAGTGCACCATCGAAAAACACGACATCCTGTTGATTCACACCGGCTGGCTGAAGCGCTTCTACGACGAGGGCGAGGAAGCCTTCTTCCCCGGCAAGACCATGCGCGAACCGGGCCTGGCCTACAGCCCGGAGCTGGTGGACTGGTTCCACAAGATGGAGATTCCATCCTTCGGCACCGATACCGTGGCCTCCGAGCAGACCATGCACCAGGAGTCCGGCACCATGATTCCGCTACACGCGGCGCTGCTGCGCAACCTGGGCGTGGTGTTCAACGAGATCGACTGGCTGCACGACCTCGCCGAGGACTGCGCCCAGGATGGCCAGTACACCTTTCTGTTCGTCGGCGCGCCCCTCAAGGTGGTGGCCGGCGCCGGCTCGCCGGTGAACCCGGCGGTGATCAAGTAACCGCTGCGGCCAGTGGGGCCGGACGATGCCTGCGGGAATCAGGTCCGGTCTTGCTGGCCGTGTTCCGGTCGCCCCACAAGGTCTTGAGGCACCCACAACATTGCTCCTTGGTGCGGCCTAACGAAGCTGTAAAAAAATGTGCTTTTGGCCGGTCCGATTTCCCCTGCCGGGAAGTTGGCAGCGACGGAATTCGGGCTTTGCTTCAGCGTCTGGCCACATGCTGGACTTTACTTCCGCATCTCACAGCGGTCATGGCCGGGCGAGATTCGGCCCCGTTC
>JADLCO010000214.1 GCA_020847115.1 Pseudomonadales bacterium
AGAAAGGAGATCGAAAAGCAGCAGACCCGATAGACTTATCCACAACCGAGTAGCCAAAACATCCATCAAACCAGTGGCTCAGTATTCGACGTGATCACTGGCTCAGTTGTGCTGATGAATCAACAGGTAAGACGATGCAAGACTCAGTGCCCATCCGAGTGATATAGTGGGCGTCGTGCTGAGTGCGCACAAGCGGCATCCAACGAGAATGGTCAATGTTTCATTGATGGACGAGAGATCGTAGGACTCAGCAACTGGATGCTGGAGGTGATGAACATTCGCTTTGCGTAAAAGCACTTTTGCGAGTTCGATGCTGTCGTCATCAATCAACCATGTGGTGATTGCCGTAGTGAACAGGGTGGAAGAATGGGCAACGACATGAAAGCAGTTGTCGGCCTCGGCTATCCAGTCATCTTTCGACTCGGCTGTCCGCTTTCTTTCCCGGCAAAGTGTTGCTAGCGAATTAATGGGTTGTTGGGCGGCCGCGGTGTCATGCTGGGCAGCCGACAATTGCCGATATAGGTCATAGAAGAGTTCCCTGCTCACGCGATCCTCAAAATGAACTGGTAGCCAATCGCAGCGTACAACATAACTCACTGCTCAGTCTGATGACTATCCTATGATGCGAGCGACCAACGCAATGCATCTCGCCAAACCTGGGGGATATTCTGGGCACTCACTATTCTGCAACGGGTTTGCAGTTAGGGCTTGCAACCGGCTTGCTGCGCGAGGAATCCTACATAAATTCTGTGAAATCGGCACGTTTGCACCGGGGGCAGCCCGCGAAGGGGGAGAACCGACCCCGAAAGGCAACTGCTGAGCCGTTGGCTCGCCGAGTTGTGCGTATCAAAGACTGCCTTGGGGGGCATCGTCGCCGTTTGGTCGATACGAGCTTATCGCGACACGTGAAAGCGGTACTTCATGCCGGTATACAGCGAGCCGCGCAATGGAGCGGCCGATCTCGAGGGCAAAGCGGTCGTTTAGGACAGGCGGCGTCTAACGACGGGTGTTGGCGGTTGCTGCCGTTCAGACCCAGGATCGTGAATGACGCAGACCAGCCTTGAGGAGCCATTCGACTCAACAAACTATGCAATTCCCGTCGAGGGCGGACGTTGGCGACGATGCTGCTGCACTCCCATTGCTGCACACGGAAGGAAGCCCGCTTCCGCGGGCTTCTGTTGCTTATCTGCTACACGCTACGCAGTGGATCGGAATTTTTGGCGTCTGAATGGCGTCTATCTTCGTAAGTTGTTGATTTTGTTTGTATTAATTCGATCTTGTAGCCGTCCGGGTCGGTGACGAAGGCGATCACCGTGCTGCCGCCCTTGACCGGGCCAGGCTCGCGCGTCACCGTGCCGCCGGCCGCCTTGATCCTGGCGCAGGCGGCGGCCGCGTCGGGCACGCCGATCGCGATGTGGCCGTAGGCGCTGCCGTGCTCGTAGCTGTCCACGCCCCAGTTCCAGGTCAGCTCGATCTCGGCCTGGCCGGGGTTGCCGCCCTCGTAGCCGACGAAGGCGAGCGAGTACTTGTACTCCGGGTTTTCCGAGGTGCGCAGCAGATGCATGCCCAGCACCTGGGTGTAGAAGTCGATCGAGCGCTGGAGGTTGCCGACGCGCAGCATGGTGTGGAGGATTCGCATGCGCCGGATTATGGCAACGCCGTGCCGGTCTGCGTCGCGCTCCACAATCGCTGCACCATGCAAGCCCCCGCCCGCATCGAGATCGTCACCCCGGCCCGGCCCGAGGCCAACAACGGCAACTGGCACACGGCGGCGCGCTGGGCGCGCTGGATCGAGCCGCTGGCGCGGGTGCGGCTGGGCCAGTCCTGGAGCGGCGAGCCGTGCGACGCGCTGATCGCGCTGCACGCGTGGCGTTCGGCGCCGAGCATCGGGCGCTTTCATGCCACCCACCCCGGGCGGCCGCTGGCGGTGGTGCTCACCGGGACCGACCTGTACCGTGACCTGCCGCGGCAGGAGGAGGCGCGCCGCGCGCTCGGCTGCGCCAGCCACTGGGTGGTGCTGCAGGAGGAGTCGCTGGCGCGCCTGCCGCAGGGCACGGGCGCGCGCCTCCGGGTGGTGGAGCAGTCGGCGCCGCGGCGGGTCTGCGGCGACAAGGCGCGGCGCAGCTTCGACTTCATCGCCGTGGGCCATCTGCGCGACGAGAAGGACCCCGGCGTGCTGATCGAGGCGGCGCGCCGCCTGCCTGCGCGCCTGGCGCCGGGAGGGGCGCCGCGCGTGCTGCACGTGGGCGCGGCGCTGCAGCCGCACTGGGCCGAGGCGGCGCGGCGCGCGATGGCCGAGCTGCCGTGCTACCACTGGCTCGGGCCGCTGCCCGCGCCGGCCGCGCGCCGGCGGCTGGCGCGGGCGCGGGCCCTGGTGCACATGAGCCGCATGGAGGGCGGCGCGCACGCGGTGATCGAGGCCATCCGCTCGCGCGTCCCGGTGCTGGCCAGCCGCATCGACGGCAACGTCGGCCTGCTGGGGCGCGATTACGACGGCTACTTTCCCGCAGGCGACGCCGCTGCCCTCGCGGGCCTGATGCGGCGCTTCGCCGAGGAGCCGGCGTTCGCCGCGCGCCTGGCGGTGCAGTGCGCGGCGCGCGAGGCGCGTTTCACTCCGCGGGCCGAGGCCGCGCGCGTGCGCGCGCTGGCCGCCGAGCTGCTCGCCGGCACGAACGGGTGGCGGCTGCCACAATAGTTGCTCCTCCCGTTCGATCCGCGCTGCCTTCATGACCGATGCCTCCCCCGTCTCGTCCCCCGAACCCGTTCGCCTCACCAGCCTGTCGCACGGCGGCGGCTGCGGCTGCAAGATCGCGCCGGGGGTCCTGAGCGAAATCCTCAAGAGCAGCGCGGCGGGCATGCTGCCGCCCGAGCTGATGGTGGGCATAGAGACCGCGGACGATGCGGCGGTCTATCGCCTGAACGACGAGCAGGCGCTGATCGCCACCACCGACTTCTTCATGCCCATCGTCGACGACCCGTTCGACTTCGGCCGCATCGCCGCGGCCAACGCCATCAGCGACGTCTACGCCATGGGCGGCAGGCCGATCATGGCGCTGGCGCTGCTGGCCATGCCGGTGAACCGGCTGCCGCTGGAGACGATAGGCCGGATCGTGCGCGGCGGCGAGGCCGTCTGCCGGCAGGTGGGCATACCGATCGCCGGCGGGCACACCATCGATTCGGTCGAGCCGATCTACGGCCTGGTGGTGATGGGCCTGGTGCACCCCGCCAGGGTCAAGCGCAACGCCGGCGCGCGCGCGGGCGACGTGCTGGTCCTGGGCAAGCGCCTGGGCGTGGGCGTGCTGTCGGCGGCGCTCAAGAAGGATGCGCTGGGCGCCGAGGGCTACGCTGAGCTGGTCGCCAGCACCACGCAATTGAATACGCCGGGCGTGCGGCTGGCCGAGATGGACGGCGTGCACGCGCTCACCGACGTGACCGGCTTCGGCCTGGCGGGCCACACGCTGGAGCTGGCGCGCGCCGCCGGCCTGCGGGCGGTCGTGCGCTACGCCGATCTGCCGCTGCTGCCCGGCGTGGCGCGCATGGCGGGCGAGGGCCTGGTCACCGGCGCCTCGGGCCGCAACTGGGCCGCGTATGGCGCCGAGGTGCGGCTCGACGCGGGCCTGCCCGCCGTGGCGCGCGACCTGGTGTGCGATCCGCAGACCTCGGGCGGGCTGCTGGTGAGCTGCGATCCGGACAGCGTGGAGGCGGTGCTGCGGATCTTCCGCTCCGAGGGCTTCGGCCACGCGGCGGTGATCGGCGAGATGCAGGCCGCCGCCGGCCCCGGGCTGGCGGTGGTGGCGGGCTGATCAGCGCCTGGCCGGGTCGAAGTGCTTTTGCAGGCCCATCCAGCACTCGTGGTAGCGGCGCTGGCGCTGCGGTGATTCGAGCGCGAAGCGCGTGGTCTGGATCGCCTCCGGCGTCTCGAACATGATGGCCATGGTGTCCTTGATGTAGTCGGCCTTGCCGGTATCGGCGCTGCTCGCCTTCTCGAAGGTGCTCGCGTCCGGCCCGTGGCCGATCATGGTGTTGTGCAGCGAGGCGCCGCCGGGTGCGAAGCCCTCGGCCTTGGCGTCGTACGCGCCGTGCACCAGGCCCATGAATTCGCCGGCGATGTTGCGGTGGAACCAGGGCGGGCGGAAGGTGTCCTGCATCGCCAGCACGCGCGGCGCGAACGCCACGAAGTCCAGCGTGTCGACGCCCGCAACGGGGCCGGGCGCGTGCAGCACGAGGAAGATCGACGGATCGGGGTGGTCGTAGCTGATCGAGCCGATGGCGTTGAACTTGCGCAGGTCGTACTTGTAGGGCGCGCCGCTGCCGTGCCAGGCCACCACGTCCAGCGGCGAGTGGCCGATCGGCGCGCTCCAGATGCGGCCCTGGAACTTGACGACCATCTCGAAGCGCCCCTCCTTGTCCTCGTACGCCGCCACCGGCGTGAGGAAGTCGCGCGGGTGCGCCAGGCCGTTGGAGCCCATCACGCCCAGGTCGGGCAGGCGCAGGTGCGCGCCGTAGTTCTCGCAGACGTAGCCGCGCGCGGCGCCGTCGGGCAGCTCGACGCGAAAGCGCACGCCGCGCGGGATCACGGCGATCTCCTGCGGCTCCAGGTCGATCAGGCCGAACTCGGTGGCGATGTGCAGCCGCCCGTGCTGCGGCACGATGAGCAGCTCGCCGTCGGCATCGTGGAAGTAGCGCGTGGTCATCGACCGGTTGGCGGCGTAGATGTGCACGGCGCAGCCGGCGTTGCCGCCCATCGTCGTCATGCCCTCCAGGAAGTCGACCTCCGCGCCCGGGCCGGGCAGCGGCAGCGGGTCCCAGCGCAGCGGGTTGGGCGGCGTGGGCGCTTCGTCGAAGTGGCTGAGCCAGCGCGGCGCGACGTCGCTCGGCTCGAACGGTTCCTGCACCGC
>JADLCO010000215.1 GCA_020847115.1 Pseudomonadales bacterium
CACCGACCGCGGCAGGAAGCCGAGGACGTTCTGGGTGCCCTTGAGGTAGCCTTTGCCGCTGAGGCCGCCCGAGCCGACGGCGATTTCCGACTGGCGCTTGTTCCACCCCGCGCCCAGCGGGTCGCGATCCGCGTCGAGAAAGGTCATGACGCGGTCGCGGTGATAGGCGCTGAGGCCGACGGCTTTCATGAAGGTCTGCTGGTGGGCCTCGCTCATCCCGATCGCCTGGGGCAGGAAGAGCATCGAAAGCGCCAGCGCACCGACCACCACCCCGGCGAGGGCCATCAGTCCCAGCACGCGGTACGGCACGCCGGCCACGAACATCATGGCCAGGGTCACGGGCGCCAGCACGAGGGCCGAGCCAAGATCCGGCTCTTTCATGATCAGCAGGCACGGCAGCCCCACCAGGGTCAGCACCTCCAGGAGCGGGGAGAGGTGCCCCAGATTCTCGCCCGGCCGGCTCAACCGGCGCGCCAGCACGAAGATCACGGCCAGCTTCGCCCGTTCGGAGGGCTGCAGCCCGATCGGCCCCACCATCAGCCACCGGCGCGCGCCGTAGATCTTCGTGCCGACGATGAGCACCACCACCAGCAGCACCAGCGACGCGGCGTACCCGCCCCAGGCCCAGCGGCGCCAGTGGCGGTAATCGGTCAGCGCGAAGAACAGGTAGGCGCCGAAGCCGGCCACCGCCCAGTAGATCTGGCGCTGGTACAGGTCGCGCATCGGCCGGTCGTCGCGCACGTAGCACGCACTATAGATGAACATGATGCCGATGGTGACCCGCGCCAGGATCGCGGCGGTCATCAACCAGTTCATGTTGCGCAGCAGGCGCCACCGTTGAGCCAGGCTCATCCGCGGCCTCCTTCCGGGGACACGGGCGCGGCCAGCCCGTGCTCGAGGGAAAAGATGCCCGTCAGCAGGTCGTGAATGCGCGGCGCCGTGCTGATGCCGCCGGAGATGGCATCCTCCAATACCATGACGGCGACATAGCGCGGGGATTCGGCCGGGGCGAAGGTCAGCATCCAGGCGTACTTGCGGCGCTTCTCCCGGGGGCCATACTCGGCGCTGCCGGTCTTGCCGGCCACCCGCACATCCGTCAGCTTGGCCCGCTTGCCGGTGCCGGTGGGGCTTTCCACCACGTCGGTCATGCCGCCGCGCACCAACTCCAGCGTATCCGGCGACCAGCGCATGTCGTTGACCAGATCGCCTTCGGGGTGTTCGGCCACGAGCCGCGGCCGGTAGACATACCCGCCATTGGCGATGGTGGCGGCGAACACCGCCATCTGCAACGGCGTCACCAGCAGGTAGCCCTGGCCGATGGAGATGTTGGCCGTGTCGCCGCTGCGCCACCCGTCATGATGCACGCGCTCCTTCCAGGGCGCGTCAGGCAGCAACCCGGACCCCTCGTGCGCCAGTTCAATGCCCGTGGCGTGCCCGAAGCCCACCGCCTCGGCCATGTGGAACATGCGCGGGTAACCGCACTGGATGCCCAGCGCACAGAAGTAGGCATTGCAGGACTGCTCAATGGCCATGCGCATCGCCAGCGGGCCATGGCCGCTCGTGCGCCAGCACCCGATCTTCAGGCCGCCGAGGTCGTAGTACCCGGGACAGTCGAACACGGTTTCCGCCGTGGCGCGCTTGTTTTCCAGCGCCGCGATCGCCACCAGCGGCTTGAAGGTGCTGCCCGGGGGATAGGCGCCGGCAATGGCGCGATTCACGTAGGGGCGCCCGGGATCGACGGCCAGCTTTGCGCCGAGGGCCACATCGCGCAGGGCATCGATCGAGTAGCCGGGCGCGCTCGCCAGGGCCAGCACATTGCCATTGCGCGGATCGAGCACCACGCAGGCACCGCGCTCGCCCGCCAGCGCCGCCTCCGCCAACCGCTGAATCGCCGCGTCCAGCGTCAGCACCACATCCTCGCCCGGCCGCGGCGCCTTCACCGAGTGCTCGCGATGCATGAACCCCGAAGCATCCACCTGCAGCAACCGCCCCCCCGCCTCGCCCGCCAGGCGGCTGTTGAGCGTCAGTTCCATCCCGGAACGCCCTTCCATGTCCGGCAAGTAGTAGTCGAAGTCTTCGCCCCGTCCGGGATCCAGGCGCCCCACGTACCCCAGCACGTGCGCCGCCAGGGTGGGCTCGGGATAATCGCGGACCGGCTCCACCACGATGTCGACGCCCGCCATGGGATCCGGCATCTCGGCCCAGCGCGCCATGACGCGCGTGTCGATGCCGCGCCAGGCGACGAGCGGCAGCGGCCGGCGCTTCCCGATGTGCATCACGATCTGCTCGCGCGTCAGCGCGCGCGGCACGCCCAGGCGGCGACTCAGCGTGTCCAGCACGGCCTCGACCTTGTTGACGGTGTTGGACGCGTTGCCCGGCTGGCGCAGTTCCTCGACGTACAGGGCAATGGCGTAGCTGGGGCGGTTGCCGGCGAGCAGCACGCCGCTGCGATCCCAGATGCGCCCGCGCGGGCCCGGCAGGCGCACGCCCCGCATGCTCTGCTGCACCTGGCTGGACTGGAATTCCCGGTGACGCGTCACCTGTACATTCCAAAAGAAGGCCGCCAGGGCCAGGAAGGCCCCGAGCATCCCAACGAGCAGCATCCGCAAGCGGATGCCTTCGTCATTCAGCAATTCCGTCCAGTTCACCGTCGGTCCCTTCCACTTCCTTGGCCGTGCGCGTATTGCCGACCATGCGATCCATCCGGCTGATGGCCTTGAAAACCAGCGGCGTGCAGACCAGTCCTTCGAGGCCGAGGCCCGCGAGCTTGTGCAGCACGGCGCCCGGGTGCAGCGCCACCGCGTGCGTGCCGAGCAGCAACAGCCACTGGATCAGTCCCGCGACGATCGCGCCCACCAGGCCGAAAAACGCCTGCGTCACCACCGCCTCGCTCATCACGAGTTCGCGAAACCGGGTCAGGCTCCAGCCCACCAGCACGAACACCACGGCGGACAGCCCCAGCGATCCCGGGCTCAGGGCGTCCTGCAGGAATCCGGCCAGGACGCCGGCCACGAGCATGACCTCGGTCTCGCGCTGCAAGGCATAGTAGACCA
>JADLCO010000216.1 GCA_020847115.1 Pseudomonadales bacterium
ATGATGGCCGCCGCGCGCCGGCGCCCGGCGATGGCACTGGCGGACTTGCTCGTGGGCGAATCCCTGCCCGCCCCCGTCGCGGCGCTGGCGGTGCATGGCCTCGCGCTGGACAGCCGCGCGGTGCGCTCCGGGGACCTGTTCTTTGCGCTGCGCGGCGCCCGCCACGACGGCCGTGATTTCATCGCCCAGGCGGCGGCCGCCGGCGCGGTCGCGGCGCTGGTGGACGCGGCCATACCGGTCGTCGGCGCGCCGATCCCGGTAATCGCCGTCGCCGCGCTCGGCGCGCGCCTGAGCGCCATCGCAGGGCGCTTCTACGGCGATCCCAGCCATGCCCTGGCGGTGACCGGAATCACCGGCACCAACGGCAAGACCACCTGCAGCCTGCTGCTCGCGCAGTTGTTCGACGCGCTGGCGGGACCGGCCGGGGTGATCGGCACGCTGGGCGCCGGTCTGGTGCACGGCGACCTGCAGCCCACCGGACTGACCACGCCCGATGCCCTGGACACCCAGCGCCTGCTCGCCGAATTGCGCGCCGCCGGGGCGCGCCGCGTGGTGATGGAGGTGTCGTCCCACAGCCTCGAACAGGAGCGCGTGGCCGCGGTGCGCTTTCACACCGCGCTGTTCACCAATCTCAGCCGCGACCACCTCGACTACCATCCGGACATGGCCGCCTATCGCGAGGCCAAGGCGCGGTTGTTCCGCCAGCCGGAACTCGAGGTCGCGGTGATCAACCTCGACGACCCGGCCGGGCGCGACATCGCCGCGCAAACGACCGCCGGGCACTGCTACGGGTATGCGCTGGAGCAGGATGCGGCGCTGCGGGTGCTGCACGCCGAATTCGCCCCGGAGGGGATCCGCGCGCGGATCGCCACGCCCTGGGGTGAAGGCGAGCTGCACAGCCCGCTGCCCGGCGCCTTCAACCTGGCCAACCTGCTCGCGGTGATCGGTGCCGCCTGCGCCCAGGGGTTCGCGCTCGGCCCGGTGCTGGCGGCGATTCCCGGTCTGCGCGGCGCGCCCGGTCGCATGCAGCGCATCGCCGGCCCCGCGGGCGGCCCCCGGGTGGTGGTCGATTACGCCCACACCCCGGACGCCCTGGCCCAGGTGCTGGCCGCGCTGCGCGCCGCGACCGGCGGGCGGCTGTGGTGTGTCTTTGGCTGCGGCGGTGAACGCGATCGCGGCAAGCGGCCGCTGATGGGCGCGGTGGCGGCCACCGCCGCGGATCGGCTGGTGCTGACCAGCGACACCCCGCGCGGCGAGGATCCCGACGCGATCCTCGCCGCGATCGCCGCCGGAATTCCAGCCGTGAGCCGCGATCGCGCCACGGTGATTGCCGATCGCCGCGCCGCCATCGGCCACGCCATCGCCCAGGCCGGCGCCGCGGACACCGTGCTGATCGCGGGCAAGGGCCACGAGCGCTGGCAGGAGATCGCCGGCGTGCGCTGGCCGTTCGACGACGCCGAGGTCGCACGCGCCGCACTGGCCGCGTGGGAGGCGCCGGCATGACCCAGCGCGCCTTGACCCTGTCCGCCGCCGCGGCCGCCTTCGGCGGCACCCTGCTCTATCCCGACTGCAGTTTTCGCCGGGTGTCCACCGACAGTCGCCGGCTGCGCCCGGGCGAGCTGTTCGTGGCGCTGCGCGGCAGCCGCTTCGACGGCCACGATTTTCTCGCCCAGGTCGCCGACCAGGCCTGCGGGCTGGTGGTGGAGCGTCCCGACAAGCGCCTGCTGCTGCCGCAATGGGTGGTGGCGGACACCACGCGCGCGCTGGGCCAGTTGGCGCTGCTGGCACGCGATCAGTTCACCGGCCCGGTGATCGCCATCACCGGCAGCAGCGGCAAGACCACGGTGAAGGATATGACCGCCGCCATCCTGCGCGGCCTGGGGCCGGTACTGGCCACCCGCGGCAATCTCAACAACCACATCGGCCTGCCGCTGACGCTGCTCTCCGCGGAGCCCGAGCAGCGCTTCGCGGTGCTGGAACTGGGCGCGAGCGCCGTGGGCGAGATCGCCTATCTGGCCAGCATCGCCAAGCCCACGGTGGCGGTCGTCACCGCGGTGCTGCCGGCCCACGTCCAGGGTTTCGGCTCGCTGGCCGGCGTGGCGCGCGGCAAGGGCGAGATCTACGCCGCCCTGGGCCCGCGCGGCACGGCGGTGTTCAACCTGGATCTGGACGCACGCTGGCTGGGGCAATGGCGCGCCAATCTGCCCTGTCTGCAGAGCCTCGGGTTCAGCCCGACCGACGCCGCGGCCGACGTCACCGCGCACGGCGTGACCTTCGACGCCGAGGGCCGCGCCCGCTTCCGGCTCGGGCCACCGCAGGGCGAAGCGCTGGTCAGCTTGCAGATTCCCGGTCCGCACAATGTCGCCAATGCCCTCGCCGCGGCCACCTGCGCGCTCGCCGCCGGTGCCGATCTGGCGGCAATCGCGGCCGGCTTGCGCGCGGTGCTGCCGGCGCCGGGGCGGATGCAGGTCAAGCGCGGCCCCCGGGGCGCGCGGCTGATCGACGACAGCTACAACGCCAATCCGGGGTCGGTGCGTGCCGCCCTCGACACCCTTGCGGGCTACGCCGGGCGCCGGCTGCTGGTGCTGGGCGACATGGCCGAACTGGGGCCGGACGCCCCCGGCCTGCACCGCGAGGTCGGTGCCTATGCCGCGAGCCGCGGCCTCGACGGCTTCTATGGTTGCGGGCCGCTCAGCAAGCTGGCGGCGGAAGCCTTCGGTGCGCGCGCCGCCACCTTCTCCGACAAGGAGCAGCTCGTCCGAGCGCTGTGCGACACCCTGGACGCGGACACCACCGTACTGATCAAGGGCTCCCGCTCCGCGGGAATGGAGGACATCGTGCGACTGCTCGAAACCGGGGGTGCGGGCCATGCTGCTCTGGCTGACTGATTATCTGGCCCAGCATTTCAGCGGCTTCGGCGCCTTTCGCTATCTGACGCTGCGCGCCATCATGGGGGTGCTGACGGCACTCGGCATCTCGCTGCTGCTGGGCCCGGCGATGATCCGCCGCCTCCAGTCGCTGCAGATCGGCCAGGCGGTGCGCGAGGACGGCCCGCGCTCCCACCTGAGCAAGAGCGGCACCCCGACCATGGGCGGCGCACTGATCCTGGTGGCCATCCTCGCCAGTGCGCTGCTGTGGTCGGACCTCGGCAACCGCTACGTCTGGGTAGTACTGCTGGTCACCTTCGCCTTCGCCGCCATCGGCTGGGTCGATGACTACCGGAAGGTGGTGGCGCGCAACTCCCGCGGCCTGCCGGCGCGCTGGAAATATCTGTGGCAGTCGCTGGCCGGCATCGCCGCCGCGGTGTTCCTCTATTGCACCGCCGATGTGCCCGCCGCCACGGCGCTGATCGTGCCCTTCTTCAAGAGCGTGAGCTGGCCGATGGGCGGGCTGTTCATCCTGTTCGCCTATTTCGTCATCGTCGGCACCAGCAACGCGGTCAATCTCACCGACGGCCTCGCGATCATGCCCACGGTGCTGGTGGGCGGTGCGCTCGGCGTATTCGCCTATCTGGTGGGACACGCCGAGTTCTCGCGCTACCTGCACATTCCCTTCATCCCGGGCGCCGGCGAGCTGGTGGTGTTCTGCTCCGCGCTGGCCGGTGCCGGACTCGGCTTTCTGTGGTTCAACGCCTATCCGGCGCAGGTGTTCATGGGCGACGTCGGCGCGCTGGCGCTGGGCGCCGCACTCGGGGTGATCGCGGTGATCGTCCGCCACGAGATCGTGCTGTTCATCATGGGCGGCATCTTCGTGCTGGAGACGGTCTCGGTGATCCTCCAGGTGGCCTCCTACAAGCTCACCGGCAAGCGCATCTTCCGCATGGCGCCCATCCACCACCACTTCGAGCTCAAAGGCTGGCCAGAGCCGCGGGTGATCGTCCGCTTCTGGATCATCACCGTGATCCTGGTGCTGTTCGGGCTCGCCACGCTGAAGCTGCGCTGATGCCGATGCCCGCCGCCATGCCTGCCCCGTCGACCCGCCAGCACCGCACCGTGATCGCCGGACTCGGCGCCACCGGGCTGTCGGTGGCGCGCTGGCTGGCGGCGCGCGGCGAAATCTGCGCCGTGGTCGATACCCGCGCCGAACCGCCGGGCCTCGCCGCACTGCGCGCAGAGCATCCGGAGGTGCCGGTATTCCTGGGCGCACTGGACGCTGCGCTGCTGGCGCGCGCCACCCGGGTGATCGCGAGCCCCGGCCTGGCGCTGGCCGAGCCGGCACTGGCTGCTGCGGCCGCGGCCGGGGTGGAGATCATCGGCGACATCGAGCTGTTCGCCCGCGCCGCCCGGGCACCGGTGATGGCGATCACCGGCTCCAACGGCAAGAGCACGGTGACCGAATGGGTCGGCGCCATGGCTGCCGCCGCCGGCCGCCGCGCGGCGGTGGGCGGCAACCTGGGCACCCCGGCGCTGGAACTGCTCGCTCCCGAGGTGGAGCTCTATGTGCTCGAGCTGTCCAGCTTCCAGCTGGAGACCACGCTGGCGCTGAATGCCGAGGTGGCGACCATCCTCAATCTGAGCCCGGACCACCTCGACCGCTATCCGGATCCGGCAGCATACCGGCGCGCCAAGCAGCGCATCTTTCACGGCGCGCACCAGGTGGTGGTGAATCGCGACGATCCCGGCACGCTGCCGCCGCCAGGGTCCGCCGCGCGCTGCTGGAGTTTCGGCCTGTCGGCGCCCGCCGCGGAACACGAGTTCGGCGTGCTGGCGCGAGCCGGCGGCGACTGGCTGGCGCGCGGCGACCGCGCCCTGTTGCCGGCAGCCGAGCTCGGCATCCCCGGCCGCCACAACCTCGCCAATGCGCTCGCGGCGCTGGCGCTGGGCCAGGCCGTTGGTCTGCCGGAGGCGGCGATGCTCCGCGCGCTGCGCGATTTCCGCGGCCTGCCGCACCGCTGCCGGCCGGTGCTGGCGCGCGACGGCATCACCTGGATCGACGATTCCAAGGCCACCAATGTCGGCGCCGCCCTCGCCGCGCTCACCGGCCTCGCCGGGGACGCGGCCGATCTCGTGCTGATCGCCGGCGGCCAGGGCAAGGGCCAGGATTTCAGTGAATTCGCGGAGGCACTGGCAGGTCGGGTGCGGCTGGTGATCCTGATTGGCGAGGACGCACCCGTCATCGAGCGGGCGATCGCCGGGCGCGTGCCGGTGCAGCGCGCCGACTCCATGGCCGCAGCGGTGGCCCAGGCGCGCGCCGCCGCCCGCGCCGGCGACCGGGTGCTGTTGTCGCCCGCCTGCGCCAGCTTCGACATGTTCGCCAACTATGCCGACCGCGGCGAAGCCTTCGCCCGCGCCGCGAAGTCGCTGTCGTGAAGCCCGAACTGATCGCGCACTTCAACCACTGGCGCAGCCACTGGGTTGGGTCGCTGCTGCCCCGCGGTTACGATCCCTGGCTGGGGGGCGTCGCCCTGGTGCTGCTGTCGCTGGGCGTGGTCATGGTGGCCTCGGCGTCGCTGGGCTTTGCCATGCAGCGCGGCGACGGGCTCTATTTTTTCAAGCGCCACCTGCTCTATCTGGGGCTGTCGCTGGCGCTGGCCGCGGCGGTGCTGCGGGTGCCGATCGCCTGGTGGTATCGGCACAGCGCCACGCTGCTGCTGATCGCGGTGTTGCTGCTGGTGGCGGTCCTGATCCCCGGCATCGGCCGCGAGGTCAACGGCAGCCGCCGCTGGATACCCCTCGGCCCCTTCACCCTGCAGGTGGGCGAATTCGCCAAGCTGGCGATGGTGGTGTTCACCGCGGCCTACCTGCAGCGCCGCCAGCTGCAGCTGCGCGAGCAGTGGCAGGACTTCGCCAAGCCGCTGGGCATTCTCGGGGTGATCGCGGTGCTGCTGCTGCTGCAGCCCGATCTGGGTTCGGCGGTCGTGATCGCCGCCACCGTGGTGGTGATGCTGTTTCTCGCCGGGGTGCGCCTGTGGCAGTTTTCGCTGCTGGTGGCGGCGGCGCTGGCCGCGCTGGCAGTGCTGGTGGTCACCTCCCCCTACCGGGCCCAGCGGCTGGTGACCTATCTCGACCCTTGGGCCGACCAGTTCAACACCGGCTATCAGCTGATCCAGTCGCTGATCGCTTTCGGCCGCGGCGGCTGGTTCGGCGTCGGCCTCGGCAACAGCGTGCAGAAGGCGTTCTACTTGCCGGAAGCCCACACCGATTTCATCTTCGCCATCCTCGCCGAGGAGCTGGGCTGGCTCGGGGTGATCGCGGTGGTGGCGCTGTTCTGCGTGCTGGTGGAGCGCTGTTTCGCCTGCGCGCGCAGCGCCATCCAGCGCCAGGACTGGTTCGCCGCCTTCATCGCCTTCGGCATCGGCGTGCTGCTCGCCGGGCAGACCTTCATCAACATCGGTGTCACCGCCGGGCTGCTGCCCACCAAGGGCCTGACACTGCCCCTGGTGAGCTATGGCGGCAGCAGCCTGATGGTGTCCTGCGTCATGGTCGCCCTGGTGCTGCGCCTCGGCGCCGAGATGGAACAGCGCGCGGCAGCGGCGCGGCAGATGCGGGCCGAGCGCAATGGCGGCTGAACCGGTGCTGATCATGGCGGGAGGAACCGGCGGCCACGTGTTTCCCGCGCTCGCAGTTGCGGACGAGCTGCGCGCCCGCGGCGGCGCGGTGCACTGGCTGGGCACTCGCCGCGGCATCGAGGCGCGCCTGGTCCCGCAACACGGCCACCCGATCGAGTTTCTGGAGGTCCGGGGCCTGCGCGGCAAGCGCCTGTGGGCGCGCCTGAGCGGGCTGATCGGACTGCTCGGCGCCGGGGTCCAGGCGCTCGCCGTGGTGCGCCGTATCCGGCCCCGGGTGGTGCTGGGGTTCGGTGGCTACGCGGCCGGCCCGGGCGGCATCGCCGCACGGCTGTGCGGGGTGCCCCTGGTGGTCCACGAACAGAACGCCATCGCCGGCACTACCAACCGCCTGCTGGCACGCTGTGCGACCCGGGTGCTGACCGGCTTTCCCGACGCCCTGCCAGGCGCCGTGCACACCGGCAACCCGTTGCGCGCGGAGATCGCCCGCCTCGCCGATGCCCCCAAGGGGAGCGCCACCGACGGCGTGCACCTGCTGGTGCTGGGCGGCAGCCTGGGGGCCCGCGCCCTCAATCGCGCGCTGCCCGCGGCGCTCGCCGAACTGCCAGCCGCCGACCGCCCTCGGGTGCGCCACCAGTGCGGTGCCGACCATCTCGACGACGCCCGCGCCGCCTACCGCGCCGCCGGGGTCGAGGCCGAGGTGGTGCCTTTCATCGACGACATGGCGGCCGCCTACCGCTGGGCCGACTTCGCGGTGTGCCGCGCCGGCGCGCTCACCGTGGCGGAGCTGGCGGCGGCGGGACTGCCGGCGATCCTGGTGCCCTTTCCCCACGCCATCGACGACCACCAGTACCACAACGGCCGCTGGCTGGCCGCGGGCGGCGCGGCGGTGCTGATCCGCGAGGCCGAGCTGGCGCCGGCGCGGCTGGCGGCGGCGATCGCGGAATTGAACGGCGACCCGGTGCGGCGCGCGGCCATGGCCGCGTGCGCCCGCGCCCTGGCGCTGCCCGCGGCGGCGAGTGTGGTCGCCGCGGTCTGTCTGGAGGTGGCGCGATGAGCGGTGGGTTCCAGGTTCCGGAGATGCGCCGCATCCGGCGCATCCACTTCATCGGCATCGGCGGTGCGGGCATGAGCGGCATCGCCGAGGTGCTGCTCAACCAGGGCTACGGGATCTCCGGCTCCGACCTGGCCGAGAACGCCAGCGTGCGCCGGCTGCGGGAGCTGGGCGCGCGGATCTGGATCGGCCACCGCGCCGAGCAGGTCGAGGGCGCCGACGTGGTGGTGCAATCGGCGGCGGTGCCAGCCACCAACCCGGAGCTGATGGCGGCCCGCGACGCCCGCATCCCGGTGGTGCAGCGCGCCGAAATGCTCGCCGAGCTGATGCGCTACCGCCACGGCATCGCCGTCGCCGGCACCCATGGCAAGACCACCACCACCAGCCTGATCGTGGCGATCCTGGCCGCGGCCGGGCGCAACCCCACTTTCGTCATCGGCGGGCGGGTGAACGCCGCCGGCACCAACGCCGGCCTCGGCGAAAGCCGCTATCTGGTGGCCGAGGCCGACGAGAGCGATGCCTCGTTCCTGCACCTCCAGCCCATGGTGGCGGTGGTCACCAACATCGACCAGGACCACATGGCGACCTACGATTTCGAGGTCGCCAAGCTCAAGCGCACCTTCGTCGAATTTCTCCACAACCTGCCCTTCTACGGGGCCGCAGTGCTGTGCATCGACGATCCCCGGATCCGCGAACTGCTGCCCCAGATCGGCCGCCAGGTGATCACCTACGGCTTCGCCGAGGACGCCGATTACCGGGTCGCGGAACTGGACTTCGCGGGCACCCGCACTCGCTTCGTGCTGCACCGGCCGGAGGGCGAGCCCTTGGCCATCGAACTCAATGTGCCCGGCGCCCACAATGTGCTCAATGCCGCCGCCGCGGTGGCGGTGGCGATCGACGAGGGCATCGCCGACGCCGCCATCCGCGCCGGCCTGGCGGGCTTCCAGGGCGTCAGCCGCCGCTTCGACATTCAGGGCGAATTCCCGGTCGGCGGCGGCAGCCTGCTGCTGGTCGACGACTACGGCCACCATCCCGCCGAGGTCGCCGCGGTACAGCGCGCGGTGCGCGACGGCTGGCCCGGGCGGCGCCTGGTGACCATCTTCCAGCCCCATCGCTACACCCGCACCCGCGATCTGTACGAGGATTTCGTGCAGGTGCTGTCGGGCAGCGACCTGCTGCTGGTGCTGCCGGTCTACGCCGCCGGCGAGGAAGAAATCCCCGGCGCCGACAGCCGCAGTCTGTGCCGCAGCATCCGCCTGCGCGGCGTGCTCGATCCGATCTATGCCGACGGCATCGAGGCGGTACCCGAGCTGCTCGCCAACCTGGTGCGCCCGGGCGACGTCGTCATCACCCAGGGCGCCGGCGACATCGGCCGCCTGTGCCGGCTGCTCGCCGAACGGGGGTTTGCACCATGAGCGGCGCCATGGACTGGCGCGGCGGCCGGGTTGCGGTGCTGTGCGGCGGCTGGTCGGCGGAGCGCGAGATCTCGCTCAAGAGCGGCGCCGCGGTGCGCGACGGCCTGTGCGCCGCCGGCGTCGATGCCTACCTCATCGATGCCGGAGCGGATCTGCTGGCGCAGCTGATCGCGGCGCCGCCGGCGGCGGCGTTCATCGCCCTGCATGGCCGCGGCGGCGAGGACGGCACCCTGCAGGGGGCGCTGGAGTGGCTCGGCATCCCCTACACCGGCAGCGGCGTCAAGGCCGCAGCGCTGGCCATGGACAAGCTGCGCTGCAAGCAGCTGTGGCAGGGTGCGGGCCTGCCCACCGCGGCCTTCGCGACCCTGGCCGCCGACACCCATTGGGCGCAGGCGCTCGCCGCGCTGGGCGGCGACGTCATGGTCAAGCCGGCGCGCGAGGGTTCGAGCCTGGGCATGGCGCGGGCGCGCAGCGCGGCGGAACTGGAAGCCGCCTGGCGCGCCGCGGCCGCCTACGACGACTGCGTGATCGCCGAATCCTGGCTGGCTGGCCCCGAATACACGGTGGCCATCCTCGGCGACCGCGCCCTGCCCGCGATCCGCCTCGAAGTGGCCGGCGAGTTCTACGACTACGAGGCCAAGTACCTGCGCGATGACACCCGCTACCACTGCCCCTGCGGGCTGCCGGCCGCGGCGGAGGCGGAGTTGCAGCGCATTGCGCTGGCCGCCTTCGCCAGCCTCGAAGGCCGCGGCTGGGGCCGGGTCGACGTGATGGCCGACGGTCGGGGGCAGTGGCGCCTGCTCGAGGTCAACGCCGTGCCCGGGATGACCGACCACAGCCTGGTGCCGATGGCGGCCAAGGCGGCCGGGCTCACCTTCTCCGAACTGGTGGAGGCGATCCTCGCCCAGGCCCGCTGCGAGCGGCCGCTGAGGGCCGGTTCATGACCGCCACCTGGACGCCACGGCGGCCGCCGCCGCGGGGCCCGCGCCTCGGCCGGCTGCTGCGGGTGGCAGCAGTGACGCTGGTGCTGGTCGCGGCCAGCGCCGTGGTGCTGGCCGCCAGCGTGGTGCTGTTCCGCTACCTGGATGCGCCGCTGCGCGTGATCGCGGTGGACGGCGAGATCCGCCACTTGCGCCGCGCCGAGATCGAGGCCCTGGTCAGTCGCCACCTCAATGGCGGCTTTCTCACCCTCGACATGCAGACGCTGCGCGATCAACTGGAATTGCACCCCTGGATCGCCACCGCACGGGCGCGCCGCAAATGGCCCAACGGCCTCTACCTGCACTTAGCCGAAGAAGCGCCGGTGGCGCGCTGGGGCGAAGACCAGTTCCTTAACGGCCGCGGCCAGGTATTGCCGGGGGTGGCCGCGGACGATTTCACCGAGCTGCCGCAGCTCGTCGGAGCGGCCGGCGAGGAGTCCGCGGTGATGGCCCAGTACCGGCGGTTCGCCGCCCGCCTGGCGCCGGACGGCCTGCGTGTGGAGCGCCTGGAACAATCCGCCGCGGGGGTTCGGCTGCGGCTGGCGGGCGAGTTCGATCTGATCCTGGGCCGCGAGCAGGTGGACGCGCGCCTGGAGCGGTTTCTGGTGGTGTGGCGCGGCGCGCTGATGGCCCGGCGCGGCGCGCTGGCAAGCGCCGATGCGCGCTACGACAACGGCGTTGCGGTGCGCTGGCGCGAAGTGCCGCCGAAGCACAAGGCCTGACGAGAGGGGTATCGAGTGGGGACAGGGTATGGCAAGTATTAGCGGCGAGCAGATGATCGTCGGACTGGATATCGGCACCTCCAAGGTGGTCGCCATCGTCGGCGTCGCCGGTGCCAATGGCAAGCTGGAGATCGTGGGCACCGGCCTCTATCCCTCCTCCGGGATCAAGAAGGGGGTGGTGGTCAATATCGAGTCCACGGTGCACGCGATCCAGCGCGCCATCGAGGAGGTGGAGCTGATGGCCGGCTGCCAGATCCACTCGGTCTACGCCGGCATCGCCGGCAGCCACATCCGCAGCCTCAACTCCCACGGCATCGTCGCCATCCGCGACCGCGAGGTGCACCAGACCGACATCGACCGGGTGATCGACGCCGCACGCGCGGTGGCGATCCCGGCCGACCAGGAGATCCTCCACGTCCTGCCACAGGAATTCATCATCGACAACCAGGAGGGCGTGCGCGAGCCGCTGGGCATGTCCGGGGTGCGCCTGGAAGCCAAGGTCCATCTGGTCACCTGCGCCGCCAATGCCGCGCAGAACATCAAGAAGTGCATCCGCCGCTGCGGCCTCGAGGTGGACGACATCATCCTCGAGCAGCTTGCCTCCAGCTACGCGGTGCTCACCGAGGACGAGAAGCAGCTCGGCGTCTGCCTGGTGGATATCGGCGGCGGCACCACCGACATCGCCATCTTCACCGACGGCGCCATTCGCCACACCGGGGTGATCCCCATCGCCGGCGACCAGGTCACCAACGATATCGCCATGGCCTTGCGCACCCCCACCGCCCACGCCGAGGACTTGAAGATCAAGTACGCCTGCGCGCTGGCCCAACTCGCCGGCCCCGAGGAGTCGGTCAAGGTGCCGAGCGTCGGCGACCGGCCGCCGCGCAGCCTGTCGCGCCAGGCGCTGGCCGAGGTGGTCGAGCCGCGCTACGACGAGTTGTTCACGCTGGTGCAGTCGGAACTGCGCCGCAGCGGCCTCGAGGAATTGATCGCAGCCGGCATCGTGCTCACCGGCGGGACCTCGAAGATGGAGGGCGTGATCGATCTCGCCGAGGAGATTTTTCACATGCCGGTACGGCTCGGGATGCCTCACAACATCCAGGGTCTCGCCGACATCGTCAACAACCCCATCTACTCCACCGGGGTGGGGCTGTTGCTCTACGGACTGCAACAACAGCAGGAAAACCGCACCGTACCCGGCAAGGTTCCCGGCAGCGGCTGGGTCGGGCGGATCAGAAAATGGTTCCAGAACAACCTCTAGGAATCTCCATCAACGGCAGCGCAAGCGAGGGTCCAGCTCATGTTTGAAATCGTCGATAACGTCCCCGAAGCCGCAGAAATCAAAGTGGTCGGGGTCGGCGGCGGCGGCGGCAACGCCGTCCGCCACATGATCAATCAGCAGATCGAAGGCGTGGAGTTCATCTGCGCCAATACCGATTCCCAGGCGCTCAAGGACATCGAGCGCGCCACCCTGCTGCAATTGGGCGGTGGCATCACCAAGGGCCTGGGCGCCGGCGCCGACCCCGAGGTCGGCCGCCAGGCGGCGCTCGAGGATCGCGACCGCATCGCCGAGGTGCTGTCCGGCGCCG
>JADLCO010000217.1 GCA_020847115.1 Pseudomonadales bacterium
CAGGGTGCGCTCGAACTGCCCGGTGTGCTGGGCGTTGATGCGGAAGTAGGTGGACAGCTCCATCGGGCAGCGCACGCCCCTGGGGATGTAGACGAAGGAACCGTCGCTGAACACGGCGGAGTTGAGCCCGGCGAAGTAGTTGTCCCGGTAGGGCACCACGCTGCCCAGGTACTTGCGTACCAGTTCCGGATGCTCGCGGACCGCCTCGGAAATGGAGCAGAAGATCACCCCTGCCTCGGCGAGCTTGTCCTTGAAAGTGGTGACCACGGACACGCTGTCGAACACGGCATCCACCGCGACGCCCGCCAGCATGGCCCGCTCGTGCAGGGGAATGCCGAGCTTTTCGTAGGTGCGCAGCAGTTCCGGGTCCACTTCGTCGAGACTTTTCGGTCCTTCGCCGCGGCCCTTCGGCGCTGAGTAGTAGGAAATCGCCTGGTAGTCGATGCGCGGATAGCGCACGTGGGCCCAGGTCGGATGTTCCATGGCTTGCCAGTTGCGGAGGGCCTTGAGCCGCCATTCCAGCAGCCACTCCGGCTCCTGCTTGCGGGCGGAAATGAAGCGGATGACATCCTCGTCCAGCCCCGGCGGCAGGGTATCCGATTCGATGTCGGTCACCCAGCCGGCTTCGTAGTTGCCTTGGACGAGGCGGTCGATGGGATCGATGCGTTCATTCATGGGCACGGCTCCACCAGGGACAGGCTCCACCGGCCCGCGGTCACGCCGACTCCGGCACCCCGGACCTGCCGTGGAGCAGCGACAGACTAATCGATACCGAGTTGGTATTCAATACACCGGGGGTATACAATTCCTTCCCAAACTCTCTTGCGGCTTCCCGATCATGTTGAAGGTGGGCCGGCTCGCCGACTACGGCATCCTGATCCTGCACCATCTGGGCCGGGTCCGCCCGGCGCGGCTGTCGATGGATACCCTGGCCGAGCTGACCCATGTGCCTCTGCCCACGGTGCGCAAGCTGATGCGGCTGCTCGCCGAAGCAGACTTGGTGGTCTCCAAGCGCGGCCCGCTGGGCGGCTATGAACTGGCGAGGTCGCCGCAGCAGATCAGCCTGGCGGATGCCATCACCGCCATCGAAGGCCGGCCGGCGCTCACCGCCTGCGCCAGCGACCGCGGCCACTGCGAACTGGCCGGCCACTGCGAGCTGGCCGGACGCTGGCCGGGGGTGAACGCGCTCATCCTGCAGGTGCTGGAGCGCACCTCACTCCAGGATCTCGGCGCCGGCGGCAGCCTCCATGTGCCGCCGCCGCTGCTGCGCGAGCCGCTCTGCCCCGAGCCGCCGGGCCGCAAGTGATCAGGGGCAACACACGCCGCTCCTGACGGCCTGGGCATGGACGGCCGCCTGGTTGACCGCCATCAGTGCGCGCCCCTAGATGTACGCCGAGCCTCCTTGTCATGCCCCGGGATTCCGCGCCGTCCCGCGCGGCTGCCAGCCTCCCGCCAGCGGTCCCGCCATGGCACCGGCTCACTCCCTGGCGCAACAGGTCTACCGGGCAATTTTCCGGATCGGGACACGCTCTCACCGCGAGCCCGAACCGCCGGGGCCTGCGGCGCAACCGCACCGGTCGCCCGGCCACCGCTATTGCGGCGGCTGTTCCAGCTGGCGCTGGATCTCTTCCCCGCGCCGGTCCAGATCGTCGCGCAATTGCTGCTCCACGCCCCTGGCCCGCTCCAGTTGCGGCTGGTAGATGACCTGGCCGGGCGCGGCGGCATCGGAGGCGCTCTGGCGCTGGCACATCAACAGGTAGACCGGCACCAGCAGCGCCACCAGCAGCAACAGCATTCGCATCGCCATACCTCCCGGACGGGCCGAAATCGCCCACCGCCAGCCTCGGCCAGAGCGCCGCAGGTGTCAACGCCGCCCGTGCCGCGACTTGCCGCGCAGCGCCAGCGCCCCGCTCCGGCAGCGCCCGAACCCGCTCCCGGGCGCCTTGACGCTCCGACCCGGCCTTCTCGACACGCCGGCAAGGCTAGGATGCGTCCCGCTCCGACAACCCGGCAAACAGATCGGGCGTGGCCCCCTGGTCGTCACCCTGTCCGCGATCATCGGCCGCCGGACCACCGGCATCGAACTGCACCAGGCGCCGCAAATCCCGCGCCGGGGCGTCCAGCCACTCGAATCCGGGATCACTGTTCGCATCGCGTTGTGGAGCTGAAACCACCGCGAGCTCGGGCACGGCCCCATCTTCGTCAGGGGCCACCAGCGGCGGCGGATCATCCGCCGCCGCTGGCCCGGCCGCGGCCGGGCCGCGCGCCGACACGGCCGGCAGGCCATCACCGGGAACCTGGGGCCTCGTGCCCCGGATGACCCGCGGGGGTTCGTCGCCACCGGACCCGAACGCCGCGGCCGCCAGGCCGTCGAGATCGCGCTCGATGCCGAGCACCGCCATCACCGCCAGATAAGCGCCCATGGTCACGCCGTCACCACCGCGCTCCAGGCTGCGCAGGGTCATCACCGACATGCCGGCGGCGGCCGCCATCTGCTTGGCCGACAGCCGGTGTCGAACCCGCAGCAACCTCAAGCGCTCACCGAGGCGATGCAGCAAGTCCGCAGATCTGGGCGGCAGAGAAGATATTTTTCTGGCCATAACGAAATTATTCTATCATTAGTGAAAAATAATAGCGGCCGCGAGGCAAAGCCGGAAAGAATAAGGGAGAAGACAGCTGCCGGGAGGCGGCAAGACAAAGAAAATACAGCACACAGAAAGGAATAAAACC
The DNA here is from genome assembly GCA_020847115.1 of Pseudomonadales bacterium. Classification (GTDB taxonomy): domain Bacteria; phylum Pseudomonadota; class Gammaproteobacteria; order Pseudomonadales; family Porticoccaceae; genus JAGPUQ01. The sequence goes on from JADLCO010000217.1 coordinate 2,731, forward strand.
GGAAAGCGCTAAATTATTGCAGTATTGCCATTATCGCGCCGCACCGTGGGATACCCTGCCGCCACCCTCACCGGCCGGACCTCGGGCAGACCGGTCTGCCGGCTGCCATGTGCCTACCCCGGCCGCAGCGCTTTACTCGATGGTGATCTTGTGGCGCTGGACGGCCTTCACCTTGGGCAGGGTGAGCTCCAGAATGCCGTTCTGGAAGGTGGCGGTCGCCTTGGCACCGTCCACCGCGGCGGGCAGGGCGACGGTGCGGCTGAAGCTGCCGCGGGAAATTTCGCAGCGGTAGTAGTCGCCCTTCTCCTCTTTCTCTTCCTTACGGGTCTCGCCCTTGATGGTGACGCTGTCGTCGCCAACCGAGATGTCGAGATCCTTCTTGTCGACGCCGGGAATCTCGGCCTTGACCAGCACTTCGCCATCGCGGTCGATCACGTCCACCTTGGGGGCCTTGAGTTCGGGCAGCGCGAGTTCGGGAAGGCTGCCCCAGTCCAGGCGCCAGGGTCGCAGCCAGTTGCGGCGCAGGAACTGGTCGAAGAAGTGGTCGAGGTCATCCCACCGGCTCGGCGGCCGCGGCGGTGCAGTGGCCTGGAGTTCCTGGTCGGGTTTGGCGGTCTCGGTCGTGGCAGCAGGTTTTGCGGCGTTGTCGGCCATGGTCGTCTCTCCTTAGGCTAAAAGTGGCGGGTTGGACTCCAGCCCAGGGGTCACAGCTCCGGCGCGGGGCTGGAGGCGGGCGCCGGTTTCTCGGGAAGCTCGGTCATGGTGGCCTCGGTGAGCAGCAGCACGCTGGCCACCGAGACGGCGTTTTCGAGCGCGATGCGCACCACCTTGGTGGGATCGACGATGCCGGCCTGGACCAGATCCACATATTCCTGCCGGGCGGCGTCGAAGCCGGTGTTGCCCGCGCCGGCGAGCATGGCGTTGACCACCACGCCGCCGTCCACCGCGGAGTTCTCGGCGATCTGCCGTGCCGGTGCCTGCAGGGCGCGACGCAGGATCTGCAGGCCGGTCTTTTCGTCACCCTCGGCTTTGGACTCTTCCGCCGCGACGGCTCCGGTGACGCGCAGCAGCGCGAGCCCGCCGCCGGGCACGATGCCCTCGGCGACCGCCGCCTTGGTGGCGGCGATGGCATCGTCGAGCGCGTCCTTCTTCGCCTTCATCTCGGCTTCGGAGGGCGCGCCGACGCGGATCACCGCGACGCCGCCGGCCAGCTTGGCGAGCCGCTCTTCGAGCTTCTCGCGGTCGTAGTCGCTGGTGGTCTTGTCGATCTGGGCGCGAATCTGGGCGACACGGGCAGCGATCGCCTGTTGGTCGCCGCCGCCGCCGATGATCGTGGTGCGGTCCTTGTCGATCACCACGCGCTCGGCGCGGCCGAGCTGGTCGAGGCGGATGTCGTCGAGCTTGATGCCCAGTTCCTCGCTGACCAGTTGTGCGCCGGTGAGCACCGCGATGTCCTGGAGCATCTCCTTGCGGCGGTCGCCGAAGCCGGGCGCCTTGACCGCGCAACTGCGCAGCACCGCGCGCAGCTGGTTGACGATGAGCGCGGCGAGCGCCTCGCCCTCCACATCCTCGGCGATCAGCAGCAGCGGCCGGCCGCTCTTGGCGATCTCCTCCAGGAGCGCGATGAGATCCTTGAGGGCGCCGATCTTGCGGTCGCACAGCAGCACGAAGGCGTCGTCCAGCACTGCCTCCATCTTTTCCGCCTGGGTGACGAAATAGGGCGAGATGTAGCCGCGGTCGAACTGCATGCCCTCGACCACCTCGAGCACGGTCTCGGTGGTCTTGGATTCCTCGACGGTGATCACGCCCTCTCCGCCGACCTTCTCCATGGCCTCGGCCACCAGTTCGCCGATGTCCGGGTCGTTGTGCGCCGAGATGGTGGCCACCTGGGCCTTTTCGAGCCGGGTCTGCACCGGCCGCGACAGCTCGCGCAGCGCCGCCACCGCGACCTTGAGGCCGCGGTCGAGGCCGCGCTTGAGGTCGATGGCGCTGGCGCCCGCGACCGCGTTGCGGATGCCGTCGGCGAGGATGGCGTGGGCGAGAATGGTAGCGGTCGAGGTGCCGTCACCGACCGCCTCGCCGGTCTTCTCGGCGGCCTCGCGCAGCATGCGCGCGCCGAGGTCCTCCTCCGGGTCTTCCAGTTCGGTCTCGCGGGCGATGGTGACGCCGTCGTTGCAGACCAGGGGCACGCCCCACTTCTTCTGGATCAGTACGGACTTGGACTTGGGGCCGAGCGTGATGCGCACGGCATCCGCGAGCTGGGTGGCGCCGCGCAGAATCTTGTCGCGGGCCTGGGAGCGGAACAGGATCTTCTTGGCGGCCATGGAGTTCTCCTGCCAGGGATCGAGCGCTGGCGTCAGTTTCCGCAACCGGGATACTTCAGGCAAGATCCCGACTTGATCTGACACAAGGATCTCCGTCGGCCCTGGGGCCCGGCGCGAGGTGCGCAGCTGGCGCCGCTGCTGTTACCCTGCTGCTCCCATCGCTCCGATCAGGCGCCATGACCGAGGTCCCCGCTCATCCCTTCGCCGTACTGACCCCGGATTTTCTGCTCGCGGCGGTGGAAGCCCAGGGCCTCGTCTGCGACGGCCGCCTCACCGCGCTCAACAGCTATGAAAACCGGGTCTATCAGGTCGGTATCGAGGACGGCGAACCCCTGATCGCCAAGTTCTACCGCCCCGGGCGCTGGAGCGACGCCCAGATCACCGAGGAGCATGATTTCTGCGTCGAGCTGGCGGCGCTGGAGCTCCCGGTAGTCGCCCCGCTGCCCGGCGCGGACGGAGCGATGCTGCGCCACTACCAGGACCTTCGCTTCGCGCTGTTTCCGCGCCGTGGCGGTCGGGCGCCGGAGCTCGACTGCCCCAATACGCTAGTCACCTTGGGGCGAACCCTGGGGCGGATCCACAGTGCCGGGGCGGTGCGGCCGTTCCGACACCGCGAGCGCCTCGACGCCCACAGCCGCGGCCACCACAGCATCGAACTGATCGCCGAGGATTTCATCCCCGCTGGACTGCGCGCCGCCTATGCGTCGGTGGCCCGGGAGGTGCTGGCGCGGGTCGAGGCGGCGTTCGCAGCGCTGCCGGACATCGCCTGGATTCGCAGCCACGGCGACTGCCACCCCGGCAACCTGCTATGGCGCGACACGGCGCCCCACTTCGTCGATTTCGACGACGCGGCCATGGCGCCCGCGATCCAGGACCTGTGGATGCTGCTGTCGGGCGAGCGCGCGCAGGCGGAGCTGCAACTCGCCGAACTGATGGCGGGCTATCTGGAGTTTCACGACTTCGATCCGCGCGAACTGCGCCTGATCGAGCCTTTGCGGGCGCTGCGCATCATTCACTATGCCGCCTGGCTGGCGCGCCGCAGCGACGACCCCGCCTTCCTCCAGGCCTTCCCCTGGTTCAATACCGAGCGCTACTGGGGCGAGCACATCCTGGCGTTGCGCGAACAGCTCGCGGCGCTGGCCGAGCCGCCGCTGCGGCTGTTGTAGAGGAGCCAGCATGGCGATGACCGGCGGCAAGACCTCGCGCCGCGCCCTGCCCGCCGCGGTCTGGGCGATGGGCCTGGGCTCGATGTTCATGGACACTTCGTCGGAACTGATCCACGCGCTGCTGCCCCTGTTCCTGGCCGGCACCCTGGGCGCCTCGATGCTGACCATCGGCCTGATCGAGGGCGTCGCCGAGGCCACCGCGGCCGTCACCCGGGTATTTTCCGGCACCCTCAGCGACCGCCTGGGCCGGCGCAAGCCGCTGGTGATCTTCGGCTACGGGCTCGCGGCCTTCACCAAGCCGGTATTCGCCGCGGCCACCTCGGTGGGCTGGGTGTTCGGCGCGCGCTGGGTCGACCGCCTGGGCAAGGGCATCCGCGGCGCACCCCGCGACGCCCTGCTCGCCGACCTGGTCGCACCGCCGCTGCGCGGCGCCGCCTACGGCCTGCGCCAGGCGCTGGATTCGGTGGGCGCCTTCGCCGGCCCGCTGCTGGCGATCGCCGCCCTGGCCTGGTTCGCCGACGACCTGCGCAGCGCCATGTGGGTGGCGGTGCCGCCGGCATTCCTCGCGGTGGCGGTGCTGTGGCGCTATGTGCGCGAGCCGGAGACAGCCGCCACCCAGGCCGCGGAACGCCCCCCGCTGGCGCTGGCCTCGGCGCGGCGGCTGCCGGCGCGCTTCTGGCAGGTGGTGGCCCTGGGCGCGGTATTCACCCTGGCCCGGTTCAGCGAGGCCTTCCTGGTGCTGCGCGCCCAGGACGCCGGGCTCACCCTCACGCTGGTGCCGCTGGTGATGGTGGCGATGAATCTCTGCTACGCGCTGGCGGCCTACCCCGCCGGCGCCGCCGCCGACCGCTGGCGCGCCAGCACCCTGCTGCTGATCGGCTTGGCGGTGCTGATCGGCTCCGACCTGCTGCTCGCGGCCGCCACCGGGCCGGCCCTGGTGATGGCCGGGGCAGTGCTCTGGGGACTGCACATGGCGCTCACCCAGGGCCTGCTCGCAAAACTGGTCGCCGACGCTGCGCCGGCCGCGCTGCGCGGCACTGCCTTCGGCATCTACCATCTGGTCAGCGGCGGCGCGCTGCTCGCCGCGAGCGCCATCGCGGGCGGCCTGTGGGGCCTGTTCGGCGCGCCCGCCACCTTTCTCGCCGGCGCCGGATTCGCCGCCCTGGCCGCCTTGGGCATCGGGCTGCGCCGCACCTGAACGGCTCGCCGTCGCCGCCGGTCGCAGCCCGGCAGTCCGGGCTGCCGGGCTGCTCGCGGACGCGGAACGAACGGCGCCACCGGACGGTCGAACGGCGCATCGCCACCGACCGCGCCGGACCCTCATGATCTATACCCTCGTTGCGTCGCTGCTGCTGATCGTCGCCTGCGTCCTGTTTCACTACGAGGCGCTGCGGTTCATCGGCGCCATCGCCGCGCGCGTGCAGCAGCACCGGCGCACGGTCCTGGTGGTGATATTCGGCGTGGTCGCCGCCCATCTGGTGGAGAGTCTGGGCTATGCCATGGCCATGTATCTCGGCCACGGTCTGGGCCTGGGCAGCGTCACCGGGGTCGCCCACCCCCGCGCACCGCAATACTTCTATCTCTCCGCCGAAACCTTTACGACGCTCGGCCTGGGGGATATCTATCCAACCGGCGACCTGCGACTGATCGCCGCACTGGAGCCGCTCATCGGCATCCTGTTGATTGGTTGGTCCACCTCCTACACCTATCTCGCCGTACAGCGCTATTGGGTAGAGCTGCAACGGCCACCGGCCATCGCCGCGCCAGGCCCTGCGTGCAAACGGAACGCGGCATGACGCAACCCGAAGGCGGCGCCACCGATGGCGCAACGCGCAAGGGCGCGGGCGCGGGTGCGGGTGCGGGTGCGGGTGCGGGTGCGACCGGCGCGGCGCGC
>JADLCO010000218.1 GCA_020847115.1 Pseudomonadales bacterium
GGTCCACGCCAAGCCCGCCGCACCGGTGCTGCCCATTTCCCGTTCGTCCTCATCCGAGCACTGATCATGAACACCACGACCACCACCCCGCTCTCTCTGCCCGCCGGCCTGCCGGCCAGTGCCCGCGCGGGTTTACACCTGCTACAGCGCCTGCAGCACGGCACGCTGCACCTGGAGTTGCCCGATGGCAGCGCCCTGTCACTGGGCCAGGGCGGCTACCCGCACGCCAGCCTGCACCTGCACCACTGGCGCGTGTTCGGGGCGGTGCTGCGCTCGGGCGACATCGGTTTCGCCGAGGGCTACATCGCCCAGGACTGGAGCACGCCCCACCTGGCCGATCTGCCGAGCTTGGTGCTGGCCAACCGTGATGCGCTCGACTCCCTGGTCTACGGCGCCTGGTGGGGGCGCCTGGCCTACCGGCTGCGCCATTTGCTGAACCGCAACAGCCGCACGGGCAGCCGGCGCAACATCCACGCCCATTACGACCTGGGCAACGCCTTCTACCAGCTGTGGCTGGATCCGAGCATGAATTACTCGTCCGCCTGGTTCCAGGGCGACCGGGCCGGCGACCTGACCCAGGCGCAGCACGCCAAGGTGCGCCGCGCCCTGCACAGCGCCGGGGTTCAGCCCGGCAGCCGGGTGCTGGAAATTGGCTGCGGCTGGGGCGCGCTGGCCGAGATGGCGGCGGGCGAATTTCAGGCCCAGGTGACAGGCGTGACGCTGTCCACCGAGCAACTGGCCTTCGGCCAACGGCGGCTGCACCAGGCCGGGCTGGCCGATCGGGTCGAGCTGCGCCTGCAGGACTACCGCGACATCCAGGACGAGCCATTCGACGCCATCTGCTCGATTGAAATGGTGGAGGCCGTGGGCCAGGCCTACTGGCCCAGCTACTTTGGCGCGCTGGCGCGGCTGCTCAAGCCCGGCGGACGGGCCTGCGTACAAAGTATCGTCATCGACGACGCGCTGTTCGAACGCTACGTGCGGGGCACGGACTTCATCCAGCAATACGTCTTTCCCGGTGGCTGCCTGCCCAGCCCGGAGCGCTTTCGCGCCGCCGCGCGGCAGGCGGGTCTGCGCGTCGCAGAGGAATTTCGCTTCGGTCTCGACTACGCCGAAACCCTGCGCCGCTGGCACCGCCAGTTCACCGAGCGCCGCGCCCAGGTGCTGGCCCAGGGCTTTGATGCGGCCTTTGTGCGCACCTGGGAGTTTTACCTGGCGTACTGCGAGGCGGCCTTCGACAGCCGCAACATCGACGTCGCGCAGTACACGCTGGTGAGGGATTAAAAACCATGGCTTCCAGCGCTTGCTGCGTATGACTTACAGCGCAAGTTCATCACTGAACCGCCTGGCGCGCGCGGGCGTGCTGGCCGTCGCCGTGGTCATGGTCGTCGCCGGCGCGGCCATCCCTGCCGCTGCGGTCGATGACCCAGCGGCCCCGCCCAGCTTTGTACAGCAGGCGCTGCCGGCTGCGGCCCTCCTGGGCCAGGGGCAGATGCGCTTTCTCGGGCTGCGCATCTACGACGCTCGCCTGTGGGTGGGCCCGCAATTCAAGGCCGCAGACTTTGGTGTCCACCCGCTGGCGCTGGAGCTGAAATACCACCGCGCCTTCAAGGGCACGGCCATCGCGCAGCGCTCCATCGACGAGATCAGGCGCCAGGGGGAATTGGCGCCCGCCCTGGCCCAGCGTTGGCAAAAAGCTTTGGCCGCCCTGCTGCCGGACGTGCAACCCGGCGACCGGCTGACCGGCCTGTATCAACCCGGGCAGGGCATGCAGTTATGGCGCGGCGAGCTGCTGCTGGGCAGCATTGACGATGCCGAGCTGGCGCGCAGCTTCTTCGCCATTTGGCTGTCGCCGCGCACGTCCGAACCGAGCCTGCGCAGTGCCTTGTTGGCGCTCAGATCGGTCTGATGTGAGCGTCGACAAAAAACAGGCCATGACCTCTGCCTCCATACCCTGGACTGCCGCGCAGGCGCTGCCCTGGCGGGCTGGACTGGCCTACGGGCTGCTGGGCCTGCCGCTCGCCTTTGCCGCACTGCCGCTGTACGTGGTGCTGCCGCACTACTACGCCAGCGACCTGGGCCTGCCCCTGGCCACCGTGGGCGCGCTGTTGATGCTGGTGCGGTTGATGGATGCAGGCGCCGAACCCTTGCTCGGCCGCCTGAGCGACCTGCTGTACCGCCGCACTGCGCAGGCCGTGCTGTGGGTGGCCGGGGCTACGGCCCTGCTGTTGGCGCTGGGCCTGGCTGGGCTGTTCTTTCCCCTGGCACGGGGATCGGCAGCGCTGGCGGTGTGGATGGTGGCGGGGCTGCTGTTCACCTGTCTGACGCACAGCCTGTTGGTCATTGCGCACCAGGCCTGGGGCGTGCGCTTGGGGGGCGAAGCCGTGCAGCGCAGCCGCATCGCGGCCTGGCGCGAGGGGCCGGGGCTGATCGGTGTGGTCACAGCCAGCGCGCTGTCGGTGGCCTGGGGCGCGAGCAGCATGTTGGCCGTGTTCGCGCTGACGCTGCTGGCCGGCTGGCTGGCGCTGTGGCACGCGCCACGCCCGCCGGTGGCAGCCAGGCAACGGGAGAGGAGGCACAAACGCAGGTCCGCGCTGTGGCAGCCACTGACCGAGGAACCATTTCGCCGCCTGCTGGCCGTGTTTTTGTGCAACGGCATCGCCAGCGCCATACCGGCCGCGCTGATGCTGTTCTTTGCCCAGGACCGGCTGCTGGCCCGCCCACCGCAAATCGCGCTGTTTCTGGTGCTTTATTTCGTCAGTGGCGCGCTGTCCATGCCCGCCTGGCTGCGCGTGGTGCGACGCTTCGGGCTGGAGCGCGCGTGGCTGGCCGGCATGTTGCTGGCCGTGGCCTGCTTTGGCTGGGCTGCGGGGCTGGAAGGTGGACAGGTCATGGCCTTTGGCGTGATCTGCGTGCTCTCAGGCATGGCCCTGGGGGCCGACCTGACCGTGCCCAGCGCGTTGCTGGCCCTGTTGATCGAGCGCCACGGCGCCCAGGGCGTGCACGACGGCGCCTATCTGGGCTGGTGGAGCCTGGCCACCAAACTCAACCTGGCGCTGGCCGCCGGCGCCACGCTGCCGCTCTTGCAATGGCTGGGTTACACACCCGGCAGTCAGGATTTCCACGCGCTGCAGCACCTGGCATGGATCTACGCGCTGCTGCCCTGTGCGCTCAAGCTGGTGGCCGCCTGGCTGTTGTACTGGCTGCTGATCGCTTCTCGAAAGCCAGCCCAAGGAGTGACGCCATGAACACCCACCGCCATGCTTTGTTGACCCTGCTCGCGGTGTCGGCCGTGCTCGCGGGCTGCACGGGGCCGCAAGTCAGCGACTACGCCCAGGAACACCCCACGCTGCGGCTGGATCGCTACTTCGATGGCCGCATCCTTGCCCACGGTATCTTCCAGAACCGCGGCGGAGAGGTGGTACGCCGCTTCACCGTGGTTATGGACTGCCATTGGCAGGGCAACCAAGGCGTGCTCGACGAGGTCTTCAGCTATTCCGACGGCACCACCTCGCGCCGCGTCTGGCGCCTGACCAAGCACGAGGGTGGACGCTACACCGGGCGCGCCGACGACGTGGTGGGCGAGGCCGTCGGGCAGGAGTCCGGCAACGCCTTCCGCTGGGGCTACACCCTGCGCCTGCCGGTAGACGGCAAGGAGTACGAGGTGCAGTTCGACGACTGGATGTTCCTGGTCGATGAGCGCGTGATGCTCAACCGCGCCACCATGAGCAAATTCGGCATCACGCTGGGCGAGGTGCTGCTGTCCTTCACCAAGGAATGAGCCATGCCTCTGAACCCCGCCATCACCGATTGGCACGGCAAGCGTGCATGGCTGGTGGGCGCGTCCACCGGCATTGGACGCGCCGTAGCCGCGCTGCTGCACGCACGTGGGGCGCAGGTGTACGTCTCGGCCCGCCGGCAAGACCTGCTGGACGTATTCTTGCGCCAGCACCCCGGCAGCCAGGCTCTGGCGCTGGACGTGACCGACGCTCAAACCACGGCCAGCGCGGCGCAGCGCCTTCTGCAGGATGAGCCGCTGGACCTGGTGTTGTATTGCGCCGGCTACTACCGCCCCATGGCGGCCGACGCCCTGGACCTGCCCGAACTGCTGCAGCACCAGCGCGTGAACGTCACGGGCGCGCTGCATGTGTTGGCCGCCGTGGTGCCCGCGCTGTTGCAAGCCGCCAGCGCCGGGCGCACGCCGCACCTGAGCCTGGTGTCCAGCGTGGCCGGCTGGCGCGGCCTGCCGCAAAGCCTCGCCTACGGCCCCACCAAGGCTGCGTTGATCAATCTGGCGGAAAATCTGTTTCTCGACCTGCGCCCCAAGGGCGTGGGCGTGAGCCTGGTCAACCCCGGCTTTGTCGATACGCCACTGACCGCGCAGAACCAGTTCACCATGCCGTCCCTCATCACACCAGAACAGGCGGCGCTGGCCATCGTGCGCGGCTGGGAGCGGGGGGCGTTCGAATCGCATTTCCCCAAGCGCTTCACGGGCGTGCTCCGTTTGATGCGCTGCCTGCCGTACCGCTGGTATTTCCCGCTGGTGCACCGCTTCACCGGGCTTTGACGATGCAGACTTCCTCCACCCCCGCATGCCCAGACACCCCTGCCGCCGCCCACAGACTGATTGCGCTGTACGAGCAGCTCACGCCCGCGCACCTGGCGCAACTGAGCGACTACTACGCGCCCGATGCGCAGTTCAAGGACCCTTTCAACGACGTACGTGGCGTGCCCGCCATCACCCAGGTGTTTGCGCACATGTTCGAGTCGCTGGATCAGCCGCGCTTCGTCGTCACGCAGCACATCGTGCAGGGTGAGCAGGCGTTCCTGGCCTGGGAATTTCACTTTCGCATGCGACGCTGGCGGCCCCAGATGGCGCAATCCATCTGCGGCGCCACATTGGTCCACTTTGACGCCCAGGGCCGCGTAACGCTGCACCGCGACTACTGGGACGCAGCCGAGGAGCTGTACGAGAAGCTGCCGCTGTTTGGCACGCTGATGCGCTGGCTGCGCAAGGCAGTTTCGGCCACCCACAAGTCCGCACCCTGATCACCGTTCAGCACCTTGAGGAGCTGCGCCAGCTCGCCGCACGCAGCGGTACTCACGCCAGCGACTACTACCGCAACAAAGCAGGTCGTGTAGTCGCGGATCGGTTTCTGGAAGAGTTTTATCGCGCGGCAGTCTATCTTGCTGCCAATCCGGAAATTGCGCCCCCGGCGGAAAACGGCCACAGGGCGTATCCGCTGCACCTGTTCCCTTATTGGGTTGTTTACGTCATTTCCGGGAGCAGGGTTCGTATCCTGGTTGTGCGTCATCATCGTCGTCGGCCGAGCTTCGGCGCGTCGCAAGTAAACCGTCAGTCTTGTGGGGTTGTCCGGGTAGAACCCGAGCGAGGACGGCCGGGGCAGGCCCTCCCCACCCGGGCCCGTCAGTTACAGCGACACCCCCGAAAAGAAATCCGTGAAGCCATAGGGCGCATAGGGGCCGATGCACAGGTGTTCGAGCACGCCCATGCCCTTGCGCGTGCCGTCGCTCACCCGCACCACCTGCTGCATGTGCAGGTTGTGGCCATCGCTCAGATCCAGCTTCAGCGGGTCGAACACCTCGCCGCCGATGGCCATCTCGCCCTGCCACACCCCCTGGCACCAAGTGGGATGGAAATAGCCCAGCCCCTTCATGTGAAAGCGCAGGATGGGTTCGAAGGCGATGGTGCGGACCTTGCCCTGCAGGTCGGTGAGATCCACTTCCGCGCGCTCGATCCGGCGCGTGCCGGACTGGTACTGGAGGCGGTGGGCGACGTTGGCCATGTGCACGATGCCGGGCTCCTGATCGGGGACTTCGGCGGTCGTCTTGTACAGCGGCGCCGTCAGGGCCTCGCGCGCCAGCGCCTGGCCTTGGGCGCCCTCGAACGACAGCGCGTGGGAGATGTGGTCCTCCCAGAACAGCGGCGCCCAGATGAAGAAGAACGACGACGGCGGCTGCGGGGCGCCGGTGTGGGCAGACTTGCCGAAGTTGCGCACGCCCCAGGAGCGGTCCTTGGTGCCGTGGCACAGCGCGGGCTCGACCCGGATGCTGCCGTCGGGATAGCGGACCTCGCCGGTCCAGTGGCCGAACTGGTCGAAGCGGGTGGCGTCCATGACCCGGCGGGTGCCGTTCCAGATGGTCTGGCGCGCCTCCTCGATGCCGGCGGTCAGGGTCGAGAAGGTCAGGTCACAGGTGATGCCGGTCTGGTTGTTCTCCAGCACCACGCGGTTGATGCGCATGGGTTCGACCACCTCGATGCGGAACGGCCCGCAGCGGGTGTCGGAGCGCTCCAGCGGCGCCCGGCAGGAGCCGAAAAAGCAATGCTGCCGGCCGCCCTTCTCGACCACGCTGAAGGCGCAGTCCAGGATACCCAGGTGGGGATAGACCGCCATGCCGATGCCGAAGTACCAGCTCCCGTCCTTGGCATAGCCGTTGAACCAGGTGCGGTCGTAGAAGTTGGGGTCGCTGGTGGCCGGCATGGCCAACGGCTCGGCGGTCTGGTGGATCGGGTAGTCGTCGAACTTGTTGAGCATGGCGGCAAAATCCCCTGTCGTTTTCGTGATTGTGCTGGTCGTGGCAATGCGCAGCCGGCCCTCCGGCCGCGACCGATCATAACAAACCGAAACCTGGGGCTTACCGCGCGGGAGCCCGTTGGACTTCCGGGAACCTTCAGCGCCAACCCCTGCGCTGGATCAATTCGCGTTTCGCCGATCCGGGTAAATTGCTGCCTCGAAGAGACCATGATCCCGGTCGGGCAATCGGTGGGCCACGATCTCCGGCCAGTTCGTGTGCCCGGTCCGGGTGGGTCTTGCGCGAGCGGCACGCGGCGCGGCAATACGCTGGTGTTCATCAACTGCTGGGGGTAGTTCCATGTCCACACAATACGACGCAATCATCATCGGTGCCGGCATTTCCGGCATGTATCAACTGTACCGGTTGCGCCAGCTGGGGCTTTCGGTGCGGGTCTACGAGTCGGGAACCGGCGTCGGCGGAACCTGGTACTGGAACAAGTATCCGGGCTGCCGCTTCGACTCCGAGAGCTATACCTACGGCTATTCCTGGTCCGATGAAGTCCTGCAGGAGTGGAATTGGACCGAGCGCTTCGCGCCGCAGCCGGAAACCGAGCGCTATCTGAATTACGTCGCCGACAAGTTCGATCTGCGCAAGGACATCCAATTCAGCAGTCGCGTCACCAAGGCCACCTACGACGAAGCCAAAAACCAGTGGGAGATCGAACTGGAAGACGGCTCCAAGGCCCGCGCCGAGTTCCTGATCTCCGCCACCGGCCCGCTCAATGCCTATACGCTACCGCGCATTCCGGGCATCGACAGCTTCAAGGGTGAATGGGCGCACACCGCCCGCTATCCGAAGGAAGGCTTCGGCGGCCGCGGCAACAACTTTAGCGGCAAGCGCGTGGGTGTGATCGGCACCGGCGCCACCGGCGTGCAGGTGATCCAGGAAGTGGCCAAGACCGCCAAGACGCTCACCGTGTTCCAGCTCGCGCCGGAGTGGTGTGCGCCCTTGAAGAACGGCCCCATCGACAAGGCCGAGATGGACAGTATCAAGGCCAACTACAAGAAGATTTTCGCGGAATGCAACGAGACCTTTGGCGCCTTCCATCACCAGCTCGATCCACGCTCCGCGCTGGAGGTCTCCCCGGAGGAGCGTGAAGCCTTCTTCGAGAAGAAGTACAACGAACCCGGCTTCGGCATCTGGCTGGGCAACTTCCACGACATCATGACCGACAAGGCCGCCAACGATCTGATCTCTGCCTTCATTGCCAAGAAGATCCGCCAGCGGGTCAAGGATCCCAAGACCGCGGAGGCGCTGATTCCGAAGAATCACGGCTTCGGCACCCGTCGGGTGCCGCTGGAGACCAAATACTACGAGGTCTACAACCAGGACAACGTCAGGCTGGTGAATCTCCAGGAGACACCGATCGTCGAGATCGTGCCGCAAGGCGTGAAGTGCAGCGACCAGATTCACGAGCTGGACATCATCATCTACGCCACCGGCTTCGATGCCGTCACCGGTTCGCTGAAGCGCATCGACATCACCGGCAAGGGCGGCCAAAAGCTGGTGGACAAGTGGGCCAACGGCCCCCGCACCCTGCTGGGCATGCAGACGGTGGGCTTCCCCAACCTGTTCACCCTGGTGGGCCCCCACAACGGCGCGACCTTCTGCAACATTCCGCGCTGCATCGAGCAGAACGTGGAGTGGCTGACCGATCTGATCCGCTACATGCGGGACAAGGGCCTGCACCGCATCGAGCCGACGCTGGCGGCCGAGGATGCCTGGACGGAACTGGTGGACGAAACCGCCAAGAAGACGCTGTTCCCGACCGCAGATTCCTGGTTCATGGGTGTCAACGTCAACGACCCCACCAAGAAGCGCACCTTCATGCTCTATGCCGGCGGGCAGCAGGACTACAAGGCGCGCGCCAACGCCATCGCCGCCAAGGGCTACGAGGGTTTTGTGCTGAGCTGAGCTGACCAGGCATGCGAATCTGTGCCGGCGGAGCAGCTTACGGGCGCTGCCCCAGGCTCCGCCGGCCCGAGCGGATGAGCTTGCGTCGCTTGCGGGCCATGTACTTCGGTCATCGTGCGCTTGATGAAGGGAATGGTGAGCTGGCGCTGGTCGGCCAGGGCGGCGCGATCCAGCTTGTGCAGCAACCCGATCAGGGGATCGAGCTCCCGCGGCATGCGGTGCAGCAGGTAACGGGCGGCGTCGATGCCCAGGTTCAGCCCGAGCCGGCCGGCGCGAAATCTCAGGATGTCCAGCAGCTGGTCATCGGTGTAGGGCGACAACCCGAAGCCGTACCCGGCCAGCAGGCGGGAGCGGAGATCGGGCAGCCCGAAGGCCAGGGCGCGCGGCGAGGCGCGCGCCGCGATCACCATCCGCCCGCCGCCGGCGAGCAGGCGGTTGTGGAGATGAAACAGCGCCAGTTCCCACTGGGGATCGCCGGCGACGGCGTCGAATTCGTCCAGCGCCAGCACTTCCAGCCGGTCGAGATCGCCCAGCACCTCCGTCGGCGACCGCTCCCGCAGTGCGGCCAAGGGCAGGTACAGACCCGCGTCTGTCCGCCGGCAGCAGGCCATCACCAGATGGGTCTTGCCGGTTCCGGCCCCACCCCACAGGTAGGCCAGGGATGCGGGTGGAAGCCGAGGCAACAGCGACAGCGCCTCCCCGCCCGCCGCGGTGACTGCGCGATAGCTGTCGAAATCGGCGGCATCGGGCAGCGTGATCGGCAACGCCAGCTGGCGAACCAATTCAGGGCCCCCGCCACAGATACAGTCGCCCGGCGCCGGCGGCGACATCGGTGACCTCGGCAAAGTTGGGATTGGCGGCCAGGGCGCGCTGCAACAGTCCGGGCGCGCCATCCACCTGCAGGCGCAAGGTCAGCCGCCCCGCGGCCAGGGCCTTGACCTCGATCCCCCGGACCATTTCCAGCGCATCCAGCGCGTCGATCGCGGCGCGGTAGGCGTCGTAGGTTGCTATGCCGTCGATGCCGAGCTCCTCAACCGAAACCTGACCGCCGGGCACATAGGCCTGACCAGACGCCAGGGCATCCACCGCGGCATTGACCGCCGCTTCGATCCAGGCCCGGGGCTCACCCGCGACCTCGTTCCCGGTAGCCGCGGCGGTGCCGCCGAGCTGCCAGCGGCCGCGCACCGCATCCGCGGCGATCTGCGGCTCCAGCAGCAGCCAATGGGCGGTTTCATACCTGCGGCTGGCCTCGGCGACCCGCGCCGGATCGAGCGCCGACGCCGACGCCGCCAGCGCCTGGGTATCCTGCAGATCCCACAGGGGTTCCAGCAGCGGCACGCCCCGCTCTTCGAGTGCCGCGCGTGCCAGGGGCGCAAGCGCGCTGCGTTCCTGGTCGGTGCCGCCGAGCCAGAGCAGCACCGGCCGCCGCTCCGCCGGCCAGCGCGGCACACCGATGCGGCGCAGCTCCGCGTCGAGGGTCGGGGCGGCGAAACGCACCTCCAGGGTCAATTCCGGCGGCACTGGCGGAAGCGGGGCCGCGCCCTCTGGCGGCGCGGCGGCATCGACGGCATCGGCGGCGGGGACGGCCGCAGTGGCGGGCAGGCGGTGATAGCGATATTCCTCCACCAGGTTTGCCGCCGCGTCGAGCAGCGATGTCACCTCGGATCGGTCCAGTACCTGGCGCTGGCCGCTAAGCTTGACCACTACCTGCGCCAGTGCCGCGCGAAAGCCCCCGGAGCGGGCAGGCTCGCTTTCGTCAGCGACCACCACCCGTGCCCGGTACAAGCCGTCCTCGATGCTGGTCGCGCGGGCGCCATTCGCCGCCAGAACCAGCAGGAGAGCGAGGACAAAAAATCGCGTGGAAGAGAATCGATGCGGCATCGCGGCATTTTATCAGCCCAACCGCGGGCACGGCGCGGCCTCGCGGGTGCTTCCGGCAAGCTGCTAAACTGCCTGCTTTGCGATAGGGCGCCCCGATGACCGATCATTCCGCACCCCTCAGTTATCGCGACGCCGGGGTCGATATCGACGCCGGCAACCGGCTGGTGGAGCGGATCAAGGCGGTGGCCGCTGCCACCCGGCGCCCCGAGGTGGCGACCGGCCTGGGCGGCTTCGCCGCGCTGTGCCGGCTGCCCGCCGGTTACCGGGAGCCCCTGCTGGTGTCGGCCACCGACGGCGTCGGCACCAAGCTGCGCCTGGCCATGGATCTCGATCGGCACGACGGCATCGGCATCGATCTGGTGGCCATGTGCGTCAACGATCTCGTGGTGTGTGGCGCCGAGCCGCTGTTCTTCCTCGACTACTACGCCACCGGCAAGCTCGACGTCGACACCGCAGCCCGGGTGATCGCCGGTATCGGCCAGGGCTGCCAGCTCGCCGGCTGTGCGCTCGTCGGCGGTGAGACCGCCGAGATGCCGGGTATGTACCAGGGGGCGGACTACGATCTGGCCGGGTTCTGCGTGGGCGTGGTGGAGGCCGATGCGATCATCGATGGCAGCCGGGTGCGTGCCGGAGACGTCCTGGTCGGCCTGTCCTCCAGCGGCCCCCATTCCAACGGCTATTCGCTGATCCGCCGGATCCTCGAGCGCGCCGCGGTCGATCCTGCACAGGCGCCGCTCGGCGACGGCTGCCTGGCCGACGCCCTGCTCGCTCCGACCCGAATCTATGTTCCCTCGATCCGCGCGTTGCTGCGCCAGCAACCGGTCAACGCCATGGCCCACATCACCGGCGGCGGGCTGATCGAAAATCTGCCGCGCGTGCTGCCGCGAGAGGTTTGCGCCCGCATCGATACCGACCGCTGGGCGCTGCCGCCGATATTCGCCTGGCTGCGCCAGGTGGGCAACCTCGATCCGGCGGAAATGCTCCGCACCTTCAACTGCGGCGTGGGCATGATTCTGGTGCTCCCGCCCGCCGGCGTGGACAGCGCGCTGGAGCTCCTGGAACGCTGTGGCGAACACGCCTTCGTCATGGGCGAAGTCGTCGCCGGAGAAGCGCCAGTGGTGCAGTTCAGCGGCGCCCTCGCGCCATAGCAGTGAACATTTTGGCAGCAGGGACTTCTAACCGGCCATGAACCTACGTCTCTTGCTCGCCCGGCCCGGGATGCTTCCCCTCCTCCTTGCGTGCCTGGTCGCGGCCACCCAGACCGGCATGGCCGCCGCGCTGACCCCCTACGAGGCCACCTATAGCGCAAGCCTCAACGGCCTGCCGGTCACCGTCACCAGCGCTCTGGAGGCCACCAGCAAAGGCTACCGCATCAGTACTTCGGCCACCAATCTGCTCGGCCAGCTGCAGGAGCACGAGAATTTTCACCTCGCTGACGAGCGCATCGTGGTGGATGAATACCAACTCCAGCGCGCTCTGCTCGGCAACCAGCGTCTAGAACGCCTGGTGGTGGACCCGGGCCAGGGCATCGCCCGCTATCAACGCGACGACGACACCCGCGAAATCCCCTTCACGCCCGACCTGCTCGGCCCCATGAGCTACCAGGTGCAGCTGCGCCGCGATCTCGCCGCGGGCAGTTCTGCGTTCGACTACCAGGTGCTGCATCGGGGCAAGGTGAAGCAGTATCACTTCCAAACCGAGGGCACCGAGTCGGTGACCCTGCCCAAAGGCGCGGTGGAAGCAATCCGCATCCGCCGCGTGCGCGACGACAACGACCGCGAGACCATCGTCTGGATCGCGCCCAACCTCGACTATCAACTGGTGAAATTGCGACAGATCGAGGACGGCGACAGCTACGAGCTGCTGCTCTCCGGCCTGAATCTGCGCGACGCCACCGGGAGCCGGCCGTGAAGCAGCAAGGCCAGACCAGTGGCGGGCGCCTCACCCTGGCGGTGGGCCTGCTGGCCGCACTCGGCGTGGGTGGGTACCTGTTGTTTTTCGCCACCCCGGAAGCACCGCCACCGGCTGCGCCAACCGAAGCTCCGGCGGCGCCCGGCCAGTCCGGAGCGCCTGCCGCAGACGCGGATTCCAATGCCCAACCCGGCATCGAGGCCGAGGTTACGACACCGCCTCCGGATGGTGCAGCCCCCGGCATTCCGGTGACCGCGCCGGCGGCGGAATTGCCCGACCTGGCCGCCAGCGACACCAGCATCCGCCCCGAACTGGTGGCGCTGCTGGGCGAGAACGCCATGGCCCGCTGGCTGCAGCTGGAGCAGCTGATCCAGCGCATCGCCGGTCAGGTCGCGGGATTGCAGCGCGGCGCCTTCTCCTACACCGCGCTGTTGCTGGAGCCCCCGCCGGGCGAGTTTCTGGTGGATCGCCGCGACGGCCGCAGCTACTGGAGTCCGCGCAACCACGAGCGGTATGCCCCGGTAGTGGGCTTCATCGAGGGCATCGATGTCGCCGCAGTCGCCGAGATCTTTCACCGCTATCGACCCCTGTTCGAGGCCGCCTACGGCGAACTGGGCCAGCCGCCAGAGCAATTCGGCGATGCCGTGCTCGGCGCCATTGACCATCTGCTGGCCACGCCCGAGCCCGCCGCGCCGCCGGAGCTGATCGCCGAGTCGGTGGCCTACATCTATGCGGACGACGGATTCGAGCGCACATCCGAAGCGCGCAAGCAGTTGCTGCGCATGGGACCCGCTCACACCAAGGCCATCAAGGCCAAATTGCGCGCCCTGCGCGGCGCCCTGTTGGCGCCGCCGGGCACTGCCCCGTCTGCGACACCGGAGTGACGCGAGCGCCGGGTCAGGCTTTCGGCAGGGTGACGCCGCGCTGCCCCTGATACTTGCCACCGCGGTCCTTGTAGGACACCTCGCACACTTCGTCGGCCTCGAAGAACAGCATCTGCGCGACGCCCTCGTGGGCGTAGATCCGCGCCGGCAGGCTGGTGGTGTTGGAAAACTCCAGGGTGACGTGGCCTTCCCACTCGGGCTCCAGCGGCGTCACATTGACGATGATGCCGCAGCGGGCGTAGGTGGATTTGCCCAGACAGATGGTGAGCACGCTGCGCGGGATGCGGAAGTATTCCACCGTCCGCGCCAGCGCGAAGGAGTTGGGCGGAATCACGCAGTAGTCGCCCTGGATGTCGACGAAGCTAGAGACGTCGAAGTTCTTGGGATCGACGGTGGCGGAATGGATGTTGGTGAAGATCTTGAATTCGTCGGCGCAGCGCACGTCGTAGCCATAGCTGGATACGCCGTAGGAGATCACCCGGCCGGAACCGTTGGCTGCCTCCCGCACCTGCTCGCCCACGAAGGGCTCGATCATGCCCTGCGCCGCCATGCGCCGGATCCAGCGATCGGACTTGATGCTCAAGGGTGCGGTCTCCAGCCGGGGCGGATCATTCGATGACGATTTCCGGGGCGTCGCCGGTGAGTTGGTCCAGCTCCTCGAGCAGCGCCCGGGCGATGCTGCGATAGCAGCCCGCCAGCTCGCCGTCCGGATCGGCGCTGACCACCGGCCGCCCGGCGTCACCCTCGCGGATACGCCGGTCGAGGGGCAACGCGCCCAGCAGCCGCGCCTGATATTCCTCTGCCACCCGGGCGCCGCCGCCGGTGTCGAAGATGGGCTCGGCGTGGCCGCAGTTCGAGCAGATATGCAGGCTCATGTTCTCCACCACCCCGAGCACCGGGATGTGCACCTTGCGGAACATCTCGATGCCCTTGCGCGCGTCGAGCAGCGCCACGTCCTGGGGTGTGGTGACGATCACCGCGCCCGCCACCTGCGCCTTCTGCGCCAGGGTGAGTTGGATGTCGCCGGTGCCCGGTGGCATGTCCACCACCAGCACGTCCAGTTCGCCCCAATCGGTCTGGGTCAGCATCTGGATCAAGGCGCCGCCGGCCATGGGACCGCGCCACACCATGGGCGTCTGCGGCCGGGCCAGATAGGCCATCGACATGGTCTTGAGGCCCAGCGCCGGCACCGGCACGAAGGTGTTGCCATTGAGCACGCGGGGTTGAGTGCCCTCGGGCACACCGAGCAGCAGCCCGATGCTGGGGCCGTAAATGTCGGCATCGAGCAGGCCGACGCCCTTACCCTCCGCGGCAAGCGCCAGCGCGAGATTGACCGCGGTGGTCGATTTGCCCACGCCGCCCTTGCCGGAGGCGACCGCCACGATGTGGCGCACCGCCTGTAGATTCGCCGCGACTTCGGTCATGCCGATCACCTCCAACTGCCTGGCATCGAATGAAAAAAAGCGGCAAAGCCGCTATAGTTTCCGCCCTTTTTCGCCTGGTTCCGAAGCGGCCGATGACCGATTCCAGCGCCCATTCCACCCCGTCCGCTGCGGCCGCGCCGCGGCGCCGCATCCTGGTCACCAGCGCCTTGCCCTACGCCAATGGGGCCATCCATCTGGGTCATCTGGTGGAATACATCCAGACCGACATCTGGGTGCGCTTCCAGAAATTGCGCGGCCATGAATGTTACTACGTCTGTGCCGACGACGCCCACGGCACCGCCATCATGCTCAAGGCCGAGCAGCTCGGCATCGCGCCGGAAACCCTGATCGAGCAGGTCAACGCCGAACACCGCGCCGATTTCGCACGCTTCCTGATCGAATTCGACAATTACCATTCGACCCACGCGCCGGAAAACCGCGAGCTGTCCGAGACCATCTACCGGCGGCTGCGCGCCAACGGCCACATCGCCACCCGCGCCGTCATTCAACCCTTCGATCCCGAGAAGGGCCTGTTCCTGGCCGACCGCTATATCAAGGGCACCTGCCCGCGCTGCCGCGCCCCCGACCAGTACGGCGACAACTGCGAGGCCTGCGGCGCCACCTACAGCCCTGCCGAATTGATCGATCCGCGTTCGGCACTCTCGGGCGCGACCCCCGTTGAGCGCGAGTCGCTGCACTACTTCTTCACCCTGACCGCGTTCACCGATTTCCTGCGCCGCTGGACCCGCGCCGGGCACGTCGCCGAGGAGATCGCCAACAAGCTCGGCGAATGGCTCGACGGCGGCCTGCAGGACTGGGACATCAGCCGGGACGCGCCCTACTTCGGCTTCGAGATTCCCGACGCGCCCGGCAAGTTCTTCTATGTCTGGCTGGATGCGCCGATCGGCTACATGGCCAGTTTCCGGAACCTCTGCGATCGCAAGGGTATCGATTTCGACGCCTTCTGGCGCCGGGACGCGGATACCGAGCTGTACCATTTCATCGGCAAGGACATCGTCAATTTCCATGCCCTGTTTTGGCCGGCGATGCTGGAGAGCGCCGGGTTCCGCACCCCGGACCGGATCTGCGTGCACGGCTTCCTCACCATCGACGGCAAGAAGATGTCCAAATCGCGCGGCACCTTCGTCAATGCCCGCGCCTATGCCGATCATCTGAACCCGGAATATCTGCGCTACGACTGTGCCGCCAAGCTCTCCGCCGGCATCGACGATCTGGACCTGAATCTGGACGATTTCGCCCAACGGGTTAACAGCGATCTGGTGGGCAAGGTGGTCAACATCGCCAGCCGCTGCGCGCGTTTCATCGGCGAGGGCAAGGGCGGCACCCTGGCCGCGACCATCGCCGAGCCCGAGCTGTGGCAGCGGGCGCTGGCGGCGGCCGAGACCATCGCCGCCCACTACGAGGAGCGCGAGTTTGGCAAGGCGATGCGCGAAATCATGGCCATCGCCGATGCCGCCAACGAATACATTGCCGCCCGCGAACCCTGGAAACTGGCCAAGCAACCCGAGCGCGCCGCCGAGGTCGAGGCGATCTGTTCGCTGGGCATCAATCTGTTCCGCCTGCTGATGCTCTATCTCAAGCCCGTGCTGCCGGCGACCGCGGCGCGCGCCGAGCGCTTTCTGGCCTGCGAACTGCGCTGGGATCAGCCCATCGAGCCCCTGCTCGGCCACCGCATCGCGGCCTTCGAGCCGCTGCTGCAGCGCGTGGAGCGCAAGCAGATCGACGCCATGCTGGCGGCCAGCGCCGAACCCGCGGCCGCGACGCCGACGACAGCGGCCACCAGCACCCTGCAGGAGCCGATCGCCGCCACCATCGACTTCGACGCCTTCGCCAAGGTCGATCTGCGCATCGCGCGGATCGCCGCGGCGGCGCCGGTCGAAGGTTCCGACAAATTGCTCAAGCTCACCCTCGATCTGGGCAGTGAGATCCGCACCGTGTTTTCCGGCATCCGCTCGGCCTATCGCCCGGAGGATCTCGAAGGCCGGCTCACAGTGATGGTGGCCAATCTGGCGCCGCGCAAGATGCGCTTCGGGGTGTCTGAAGGCATGGTGCTGGCGGCGGGCGACGGCGGTGGCATCTATCTGCTGTCGCCCGACTCCGGTGCCGAACCCGGCCAGCGGGTGACCTGACCGGCGGCATCGCCGTCGCGGGCCATCCCGCCAACCCGAGCGAGGGCAGCCATGCAGGAAATCGCCCCGATGCCGGTGGCCACGGCGCTGGTCGACAACATCGTGCTGGTCCAGTTGCTGGGCGTCTCCTCGCTATTCGCCATGTCGCCCCGGTTCCAGGGCGCACTGCACCTGGGCGCCGCCACCGCCGGGCTGCTCCTGGTCGGCACCGGCGGGCACTACCTGATCCATCGCTGGCTGCTCGAACCGCTGGAATTGCAGGCCTTTTCTCTGCCGATCGCGGTGCTCTGGATTGCACTCGCGGCGGCCCTCCTCGAACTCGCCGGACGCGGCGTCGATGCCCGCCTCCACCTGGCCCTGGTGCGCCTGCGGCCGCTCACCATCGCCAACGGCGCCGTGCTCGGCACCGCGCTGGTCAACGCGGAGCGCGCCGGGTCGCTGGCCGCGGCGCTGGCCAATGCCCTTGGCGTCGCACTCGGCTTTGCGCTGGTGCTGGTGCTGTTTGCCGGCGTGCGCGAGCGCCTCACCGCCATCGCCGTGCCCGCGGCCTTTCGCGGCGCGCCGATCACATTGCTCAGCGCCGGCCTGATGGCGCTGGCCTTTCTGGGCTTTGCGAGGCTTGCCTGAGATGATCGGTGCCGGCTCGGCGTTGCTCGCGCTGGCTCTGCTGGGCGGTCTGCTGGTACTGGTCGCGCTGGCCTGGGAGCGCGCCTTGACCGACGCAGGCGCCGACGGCGAACTGACCATCCGCATCGACGCCCTACTGCCGCAGACCCAGTGCGGGCGCTGCGGCCATCCGGGCTGTCTGCCCTACGCCCGTGCCATCGCCGCCGGAGAACCCTTCAACCGCTGTCCGCCGGGCGGTGCGTCCACCATCGCCGCGCTGGCCGAGCTGCTCGGCGCCGAGCCCCGGCCGCTGGACCCGGCGCACGGTCAGGAGCTGCCGCGCCGCGTCGCCTTCATCCGCGAGGCGGACTGCATCGGCTGCACCAAATGCCTGCCCGCCTGTCCGGTCGATGCCATCCTCGGTGCGACGCGGCAGCTGCACACGGTGATCGCCGAACTCTGCACCGGCTGCGACCTCTGCGTCGAGCCCTGTCCGGTGGACTGCATCGAGCTGATCGCGGTATCTCCCACGCCGCCGTCGAGCGCCGCCGAGCGCCGCCCGGTAGCCACATGAGCGCGCGGCGGCGCCTGCGCGGCGGCGTGCAGCCGCCCAGTCACAAGGCGGCATCCGTCGCCGGACCGATCCGCGACCTCCCGCTGCCGTCCCTGCTGATCCTGCCTCTGGGCGACAACCACTTGCTGCGGGCGCCGGGCAGCTGGGTGGGCAAGGGCGAGCCGATCGCCGACGGATCGGGGCTGCCGGTACACGCTTCCACTTCAGGCTTCATTCGTGACATCGAAACACGCGCCATCGATGCCGACCGCCATGGCCCCTGCGTGCTGCTGGAGCCCGACGGCGACGACCGCTGGCGCGAACCGCCGCGGCCTTTGCCCATAGCCACCCTGGATCGCGCGCAATTGCTCGAAGCCGTGCGCGCCGCCGGTATCGCCGGCTTGGGTGGCGGCGGCTTCCCTACAGCCACCAAGCTGGCCGCTCCCGCCATCCACACGCTGGTGATCAATGCCATGGAGTGCGAAGCCTATGTCACCGCCGACGATGCGCTGCTGCGCGAGGCTGCGGCCGAGGTCGTCGCCGGCATCGGGCTCGCCGCACACATTCTGGCCTCTGCACCGCGCGTGGTGATCGGCATCGAGGACGACAAGCCGGAGGCCCTCGCCGCACTGCGCAATGCACTCGGTGGCGACGATATCGAACTGACCGTGCTGCCTGCGCGCTATCCCGCGGGTGCCGAACGCCTGTTGATCGCGCTGCTCACCGGCCTGGAGATCCCCCGCGACGAGTTGCCGGTCGCCCACGGCATCGTCTGCCTCAACGTGGCCACCGTCCACGCGCTGCAGCGCGCCCTCGGGCACGGCGAGCCCCTGCTGGAGCGCATCGTCACCCTGTCCGGCGGCGCCTGCCGGGAACCGGCCAACTATCGCGTCCCCCTGGGCACGCCGGTGGCGGATCTGCTCGCCGCGAGCGGCTATGAGCGCGAGCGCTGCGCCAGCGTGCTGCTGGGCGGCGGCATGATGGGCCGACCACTCGCCGACCTCCAGACCCCGGTCACCCGCAGCACCCACTGCGTGCTGCTGCTGTCGGCCGAAGAAATGCGTCCGACCCCGCCCCGGACCTGCATCCGCTGCGGCTGGTGCGCGGATGTCTGCCCGGTGGCGCTGCTGCCCCAGCAACTGCATCGCCACGCGCTGGCCGAGGATCTCGGCGCGCTGGCGCGCCACCATCTCGATCAGTGCCTGGGCTGTGGTGCCTGCGATCACGTCTGTCCCAGCGCCATCCCGCTGACTCGGCAGTTCGCATCCGCCCAGGCGGCGCTGGCGCAGCTGCGCGCCGACCGCCAGCGCGCGGACCGGGATCGCGACCGCTTCCTCGCCCATCAGCAGCGCCTGGCGCGGGCGGCCGCCGAGCGCGAGACCCGTCGCGGCGAAGCGCACCCCGCCACACCGGGCAGCGACCTGGCGGCGCTGGCGATGGCGCGCGCCGCGGGCGCCGGGGCCTCCCGCGAACCCCTGGAACGCACCGCGGCAGCCGCGGCCGACCGACTCCGGCGTCTGGAAAACCAGCTCGCGGAACTCGATGCCGGCGCCAGTGCCGCCCAGCGCAACGCCCTGCAGGCGCGCATTGCCCAGGCCCGAATCGACCACGACGCGGCGCTGCGCCGGCTCGCTTCCGGATCGACGGACGCCGGGGCAACGCACTGATGGACGGCTTTCCCGCGGGCCGCGCCCGGCATTCGGTGCAGGTGATGCACCAGGTGCTGCTGGCCCTGCTGCCGGGGATCGCGGCGCTGCTCTGGTATTTCGGCGCCGGCGTGCTGATCCAGATTCTACTCGCCGGCGCCGCCGCACTGGGCAGCGAAGCCCTGGCCCTGCGGCTGCGCGGACTGCCCGTGCGGGCGGGGCTGGGCGACGGCAGCGCGTTGCTCACCGGCGTGCTGCTCGGCATTGCGCTGCCGCCCCTCGCGCCCTGGTGGCTCGCGGTGAGTGGCGGCGCCTTCGCCATGCTGGTGGTCAAGCATCCGTTCGGTGGTCTGGGCAACAACCTGTTCAATCCGGCGATGGCGGCCTACGCGATGTTGCTGGTGTCCTTTCCCGATGCCCTGTCCCGCTGGCCGGCACCCCTGCCCCTGCTGCCGGAAGATCAACCGTGGCCGGGGTTGTTGGCCGCCGGCCACGCCATCTTCCTTCCGGGCGCCGCCGCTATCGATGCCGTCGCCATGGCAACGCCGCTGGCGGCGTTTCGCGACAACCGCAGCCTGCTGGTCGCGCAGTTCTACGCCGCCGATCCGCTGTTCGCGGCCGGCACCTTCGCCGCCGTCGGCTGGGAGACCGTCAATCTCGGCTTCCTGCTGGGCGGCATCTATCTCGCGGTGTGCCGCACCATCGACTGGCGCACTCCGGTGGCGATGCTCACCACCCTGGGGCTACTGGCCTGGCTGTGGAACGACGGCGGCAGCTCGGCGAGCGCAGGGCCACCCGGCCTGCACCTGCTCAGTGGTGCGACCATGCTGGGTGCCTTCTTCATTGCGACCGATCCGACCACGCTGGCCGCCAGCAGCAGCGGCCGCCTGCTGTGCGGCATTCTGGTGGGCATCCTGATATTCGCCATCCGCGCCTGGGGCGGCTACCCGGATGGCGTGGCGTTCGCGGTGCTGTTGATGAATCTGGCCGTGCCCCTGATCGATCGCGGCACCATCCCCCAGCCACCGGGGACGGTCCGGCAGCAGCGGTCGCGGTCACCATGAGCGCCGGGGTGCGCCAGGCACTGCTGCTCGCCGCCGTGGCGGTCACCGCCGTTCTGGCGCTGACGGTGATGGACCGCCTCACCCGCGAACCCATCGCCCACAGTCTGGAGTTGGCGGCGGATGCGGCGCTGCGCGATCTCGTGCCCACCCTGGCCACGGACCCGAACCTGGTGGTGGACGCGGTCGCCATCCCACCCCAGCATTGGCTCGGCCTGGGATTGAGCGCACCGGAGCGGGCGCGGCGCCTGTGGCGCGGCGGGCGGGTGCTCGCGGTGCTGGTGCCCACGGTTGCGGCGCACGGCTATGGCGGCCCCATCCGCCTGCTGGTGGGCATCGACCGCGACGGCGTGGTCACCGGCGTGCAGGTCGTCGCCGAGCGGGAAACGCCGGGCGTCGGCGATCGCATCCGCGCCAATCGCAGCGACTGGATTCGGGCCTTTGCAGGCGCGTCGCGGGAAAGACCGCCCGCGGCTGACTGGCGGGTGCGCAAGGAGGGCGGTGCCTTCGATGCGATCGCCGGTGCCACCATCAGCTCGCGGGCGGTGATCGGCCAGGTGCGCCGTGCGCTGGATTATTTCCACGATGACCGGGAGCAGCTGCTGAACGCCGCCGGCGACACATCCACCGAGGCGACC
>JADLCO010000219.1 GCA_020847115.1 Pseudomonadales bacterium
ATCAGGTGCTGCTCCAATACGACGTGCGGGACTGGGTTCAATATGCCCGCCCTTTCACCGAGGCCGCACCGCACCGCAGCGGCCCGCCGGCCCCGAAAGGCAAATACTTCCTCCGCACCGGTCAGACAAATTGGGGTGTCCAGAACCTCTCCTATGACTCCTACACCAAGCGCTGGTTTCTCGGCGTCTATCAAGGCAAGAGGCCTGGGTTTCCCAACTATACGCTCTTCAACGTGGACGCGCGCAAGCCGCCCGTACCAGGAGATCTCATCGGTGTGCCCGCCCCCGGCCCAGAAGCCCATGGCTGGGAGCAGGGCTTACTGCTCTCTTTCGCAGACGACGGCTTGAAGGACGAGGCCACCGGCATTCGCGGCTGGATGCAAAAGGCCGACGTCGGTACGCAGCCCATCGGCGGCGGCTTGTTCTATCTGGCCTTAGATTCAAGCGGCAAGGACGCCGACGGCAAACGCTGGCAAAGCGCCGACCTCACGCTGATGCGTTGGACGGGGGAGGCTCAAAAACCATTTGTTCCTGCCACCAACGACGATGTGAAGAAGCTGAAATAGTCACATCAGCAACGCATGCCGTGTCTCATGAGACTTTCCATTATCCTGACTTCGGCAGGGCTATTGCTCCACTCCGCCAACGCGGTCGAGCATGTGGTTATCGCCCACCGCGGCGCCAGCGGCTACTTGCCGGAGCACAGCCTCGTGGCGAAAGCCATGGCTCATGCCCAAGGTGCGGATTTTCTAGAGCAGGATGTCGTGCTGACCAAGGACGGTGTGCCTATCGTCCTGCATGACATTCATCTCGAAACGACCACCGACGTCGCCGCCAAATTCCCGTCCCGCCACCGCGCCGATGGCCGGTTCTACGCAATCGACTTCACGCTCATTGAGATTAAACAGTTGACTGCCACTCAGCGCGTCGATCCCAAGACCCGGCTGCCTGCCTACCGTCAGCGCTTTCCGATTAATGGCTATTCCTACCGGATCCATAGCCTCGAAGAGGAAATTCGGTTTATCCAAGGCCTCAATTCCAGCACGGGTCGTGCTGTCGGCATCTATACTGAGATCAAACAACCCACCTTTCACCAAGTCGAGGGTCAGGACATCACGCGTATTGTCTGCGAGCTTCTAAGTCGCTACGGCTACGGCACACGCAAGGGGGAAGCATGCTGGATTCAGTGCTTCGAACAGACGGCCCTCCGCCGCCTCCGTACCGAGTTTGGGTGGCGCGGCAACCTAATGATGATCCTCGGCGGCAAGAAGAAGGGT
The DNA here is from genome assembly GCA_020847115.1 of Pseudomonadales bacterium. Classification (GTDB taxonomy): domain Bacteria; phylum Pseudomonadota; class Gammaproteobacteria; order Pseudomonadales; family Porticoccaceae; genus JAGPUQ01. The sequence goes on from JADLCO010000219.1 coordinate 1,278, forward strand.
GCAGACGGCACCGACTACGACTTTCTTTCCATGCCGGCAGGTATGCGAGAGGTTGCAGCTTTCGCCGACGCCATCGGACCTGGCATTGACCGCGTTGTCACCTGGGATCAGCAGGGTAAACCGTATGTCAGCGACTTTACCCGCGACGCCCATGCCGCTGGGCTACAGGTCCACTGGGGCGTGGTCCGGGTCGACGACCTGCCGGAAAACTGCCCGTCGTTGGACTCCCTACATGAGGCCCTTTTCATTGGCGCTCGTAGCGAGGGTGGATTCACCGACTTCCCAGATCTCACCGTCAACTGGCTGAAAGCACACTGCCTTCGCTGAACCCCTCCTTCCGCTCGTGCTCAATCCCTCCATCCCTTCCTCCTCCGGTACAAGAACCGCGGTCCAGTCATTTGGACGTTTCCTGAGTGGAATGGTGATGCCCAACATCGGTGCGTTCATCGCCTGGGGTTTCATCACAGCCTGCTTCATCCCCACGGGCTGGATTCCCCAAGCGTCGCTCGCCCGCATGGTCGAGCCGATGATCACCTACCTGCTGCCACTTCTCATCGCCTACACCGGCGGCCAGATGGTGCATGGCGGGCGTGGTGGTGTGGCAGCCGCCATCGCCACCACGGGTGTCATCGTCAGCGCCAATATCCCGATGTTCCTAGGCGCCATGATTGTCGGTCCAGCAACCGCTTGGCTGATGCGGCACGTCGATCGTCGGATCGCGGGGCACATTCCGGCAGGCTTCGAGATGCTCGTTAACAACTTTACGCTCGGTCTGCTTGGCGGTGCCTGCGCCCTGCTCGGACTGATCGCCGCAGGGCCATTCATCGGCGCAGCAAGCGCGTTATTGGCCCGATGGGTCCAAGCTATCGTCGCCCACAACCTCCTGCCGCTCACTCACCTGCTCATTGAACCCGGCAAGGTCCTTTTCCTCAACAACGCGATCAATCACGGCATACTCAATCCGATCGCGATCAATGAAGCCCATTCCGCCGGTCGCTCGCTGCTTTTCATGCTCGAGTCGAACCCTGGACCCGGTCTCGGCGTGCTTCTCGCATACAGTTGGTTTGGCCATGGCGCTGCCCGCCAGTCAGCGCCCAGCGCAGCAGTCATCCATTTTCTCGGCGGCATACACGAGATCTACTTCCCATACATCCTCATGGCGCCACGCCTTCTGCTGGCGACCATCATGGGGGGAATGGCGGGCACGCTTATCTTTTCCCTACTCGGTGCCGGCCTCGTCGCGGCTCCGTCGCCCGGCAGCATCTTTGCCTATCTCGCCATGATGCCAAAGGGTGGACTTTGGCCCATACTGGCCGGTGTGTCTGCCTCCACCATTGTCTCATTTGCGGTCGCCGCCAGCTTACTCAGGCTTACCCGGCAGATTCACGATGACTCAGCCCTTGCCGTCGCGCGCATGCAGGCCAGCGCGCTGAAAGGTCGTCCCGCCTCCCTACCGGTTCTAGCAACGCGTCCCTCACGGACGGTGCGCCACATCGTTTTCGCCTGTGACGCCGGCATGGGTTCCAGTGCAATGGGCGCTGCATTGCTTCGCAAGAAATTCAAGGCCGCCGGGATCACCCTGTCCGTCACCAATCGCGCGATCGATGATCTCCCTCCCGATGCTGACTTGGTTCTCACCCACGAACGGCTTACAGAACGCGCCCGCATCAAGCTCCCCTCGGCCGAGCACATCTCGCTGCAGAATTTCCTTCAGACTCCCGTTTACGACCAACTCGTCGATCGTTTCGGCTCACAGCTCTGCCAGTGACACCTGCGCCCGCCATCTCTCTCGCCGGCATCCCGCTGCGCCACCATCTAATCCTGGATCACCTCTTGGATCTGGATGCAGATGTGACGGTACAGGATCTGGCAAAGGTCTTGAACACCAGCGTACGCACGGTGCGGCGGGATCTGCCCGAAGTCGAAGACCTGCTCCATCCCTACGAGCTCTTCTTGCAGAAACGAGCCGGTGCGGGTCTTCGCCTCATGGGCAATGCCACGGATCGAGAGTTACTCCGTCGAGATTTGTCCGCAGCACCGATAGCCTCGGCCCGCCCTTCAGACCGGCAGGCTTGGCTGGCCTGCGCGCTGCTGGCAACAACCGAGCCAATAAAACTCCATGCCCTAGCCAGCAGCTTGGGCATCACCATCACCACGGTGGGCGCCGACCTCGACGCCATCGACACCTGGTTCACATCCTACCGCTTGGCGCTCCAGCGAAAGCGCGGTTCGGGCATCGCCCTCGCGGGCACCGAGCAGGACCGTCGCAATGCCATCATCGACCTCTTCTTCACTCAGTTTGACGACGCGGAACGCGAGGCGCTCTTCGATAGTACTGACCGTCCCACACCCGCTGCTGCCGACACCCTGCTGCGGCCCGCGCTGATGCTCATCAGTCCTGCCAATCTACAAGTCACCGCCCGGATCCTCCATCAGCTCGATCAGGACACGCCCCTTCACCTCGATCCAGTTAGACGCTTCGAGTTCGCTCTAAACCTCGCACTGTTGCTCGAACGTGCATGCCATTCGCGCTCTTGCACGCCTTTGGCTCCGCCTCCGGTTCCGTCTTCGGCCGCCACTCACATCATCCAGCGCCTGGCCACCAAACTTCCCCGACCTGTGCCAGCCTCGGAATTGGAACGCCTGGCGCTGTTTTTCGACGATGACTCCGATCCCGCGTTGGCACCGAGCCCCAGTCTGCTTCCGATCGTGCATCGCTTCCTGCAGCTTTGCGATCAGAGACTGGGCGTACCGCTCAGCGCTGATCCGGCGTTGGTAGAAGACCTGCTCTCGCACCTTACACGCACGCACAAACGCCTGCAGCACCAGCTTCCTATTCGCAATCCGCTGCTCCAGCAGATCAAGGAAAGCTATCGTGAAGTCTTCGCCGCCGCCCGGCTGGCTGCCGACCGCGCCTTTGCCCACCTGCCACTGCCCGACACTGAAGTGGGATTTCTTGTTCTGCATCTTGGTTCGGCCCTGGAGCGCCGGCATCATCGCCGCTGGCGCGTACTGGTTGTCTGCCCGGCCGGCATCGGCACGTCACGTATGCTATCTTCCCGACTTCGGACGGAGTTCCCTGAAATTCACATCGTCAGCCTCGCGCCAGTGCGTGAAGCGCAGCGCATCGACCCCGCTTCCTACGACGTGATACTTTCCACCCTCCCCTTGGAATTGCCCCGTGAGCGCTATCTGGTCGTCAGCCCATTGCTATCGCCGAAGGATGTTGCGGAAATTTCCCAGTTTCTGACCAGGCGCTCCGCGCTGCCAGTGAGTGATGTTTCGGCAGGCTCAGGCGATTCGGCCGCACTGGCACGTCTGGACTACGAAAGACGTCAGGTGGCCTGCGCGTTGGCCTTACTTCGCGCGTGGCGCGTCTATTCCGTGCCAGTCTCTGTTCAATCCTTGCCGAAACTGATTTCTTTGCTCTGTGAACCATTGATCTCTTCCGGCGTGTTGTCCGTGCCGGATCCGACTCTGTCCCAGCTTGCGACACGGAGCGAGCAGAGTTGTCTGATTCTTCCCGGCAGCCGACTGGCGTTCCTCCACGCACGTGAAACCGGCATTACCCGTCCCTCGCTCACGCTGCACCTTCTGGCGACTCCGCTCACCCGCAGCTCCGGCGAGCTTTTCGACCAATGCCTTCTGCTGCTGGCTCCCCTCAAACTCCATCGGGCGGAGGTCGCAGTTCTCAGCCGCCTCAGCTCCTTGCTGATGGAGCCCACCACGCTCCAGGTGCTCTCCCGCGGAAATGAGCAGGCAGCACGGGACTATTTTGCCGACCAACTCAACACCTCACTTGGCGATTGATCATGCCCTCTCTACTTTCCTCCAACAAGATTCGCCTACACGCACGTCCTGCCAACCGGGATGCCGCAATTTCCGCTGTCGGCCAGCTGTTGGTCGATACGGGACATGTGGCGCCGGAATATGTGCGCGCGATGCTTGCGCGCGAGGCACTGGCGACCACCTATCTGGGCAACGGAGTCGCCGTGCCACATGGCACGCGTGAATCCCTCGCTTACGTGCACGCACCCGGCGTGTCCATATTGCATGTTCCCGCCGGAGTCGATTTCGGCGGTGGCAACACCGTCCGTCTGGTCATTGGACTCGCCGCTCGTGGAGGGGAGCATATCGACATCCTTTCCGCCCTAGCCGAAATCTGCAGTGACGAGTCCCGCCTCGCGCAATTGCTGGCGGTATCCTCCCCGGAGGAAATGATCGCCATCCTCCAAGTCGGCATGCCTGCATGAGCACGGCGGTTCATTTCGGCGCCGGCAATATCGGCCGCGGTTTTATCGGCCTGCTACTACGCCAAGCGGGGTATGCCGTGACATTCGTTGACATCAGCGCGTCGCTTGTGGCGACCCTTGAACGCGAGGGGCGCTATACCGTGCGATTCGCCGGCGGCATCCCTCCTCCAGTCACCGTGGCCGGGATCCGTGCCATATCAGCCAGCGATTCCGCCGCCGTGGCCAAGGCAGTGGCCGGCGCCGGAATCATCACAACAGCGGTCGGCGCGCCAGCCCTTGCCGCCGTCGCGCCGGCCATAGCTGCAGGCTTGCTCGCCCGCGCGCCTGAAGCAGCGCCGGCGGTCGTCATTGCCTGCGAAAACCAGATCAACGCCAGCGATACGCTCCGCAAGCTAGTATTGGCTGCGTTGCCGTCAGGACAACCACTTCGCGCGATCTTTCCGAATTGTGCTGTCGATCGCATCGTGCCTTTGCAAAGCGCCGAACCGGCGGACCCTCTCGGGGTCCTTGTCGAACCATATGCGGAATGGATCATTGAAACGGCCGCCTTCGGCAGCCAGCCGACACCAACTCTTCCCAGTGCCTTGTTCGTGCCGGACCTTTCCCCGTATATCGAACGGAAGCTTTTCATCGTCAATACTGGCCATGCCGCCATCGCCTACTTGGGATATCAGGCCGGCTGTC
>JADLCO010000220.1 GCA_020847115.1 Pseudomonadales bacterium
CAGCACCCGCCGCCCTTCGCCATGGCGCTGGCCGCCTGCCACCATCGCCAGCCGGTGGCGGGGATGATTCATCGCCTCAAGTACGGCGGCGATCTGGCCCAGGCCGCACCCCTCGCGGCGGTTCTCGCGCAGCGCCTCCAGACTCGGATCGATCCGCTCCCCGAGGCGCTGGTGCCGGTGCCTCTACACTGGCGCCGGCTGCTGCGGCGCGGCTTCAATCAGGCGCTGGAACTGGCGCTGCCGCTCGGCCGCATGCTGGATGTTCCGGTCGCCGCCAAACTGGTACAGCGGCGACGGGCGACGCCCTTCCAGGTGGGGCTGTCGCGGGCCGAGCGCCAGCGTAATCTGGCCGGCGCCTTTCGCGTCTGCGCCCGTTCCCTGCCCCGCCACCTCGCCCTGATCGACGATGTGATCACCACCGGCAGCACGGTCGCTGCCCTCGCCAGCTGCCTGCGCGAAGCCGGCGTGGCGCGGGTCGAGGTCTGGGCGGTGGCGCGCGCCGGGTTGGCAAACTGAAGCCGGCATCGGGATAATGGCCCCATGCACCGTGACCCTCGAACCACCATCTCCAGCGATGCGCGGGAAAACCCGTGCAACCTGTCGCTGTGGCAGACGGTGGTCGCCGAGGTGCGCGAACAGGTGAAGGCCGAACCCCTGCTGGCCAGTTTCCTCTACAGCACCATCCTCAACCATCGCGATCTCGCCGCCGCCATCAGCTTTCACCTGGCCAACAAGCTCGCCAGCGACGTCACCCCGGCGCTGATGCTGCGGGAAATCTTCGACGACGCCTTCGCCCGCCAGCCGGACATCATCGACGCCGCGCGCAGCGACATCATCGCCACCTACGAACGCGATTCCGCCTGCCTCGACTTTTCCACCCCGCTGCTCTACTTCAAGGGCTTCCACGCTCTCACCGCGCACCGGGTAGCCCACTGGCTGTGGCGCCATGAGCACCGCAATCTGGCGCTGGTGCTGCAGAATCGCATCTCGGTCGCCTTCGGCGTCGACATCCATCCGGCGGCGCGCATCGGCAAGGGCATCCTGCTCGACCACGCCACCGGCGTGGTGATCGGCGAGACCGCGGTGGTCGAGGACGGCGTGTCGATGATGCAGTCGGTGACCCTCGGCGGCACCGGCAAGGAGACTGGCGACCGCCACCCCAAGATCCGCCGCGGCGTCCTGATCGGCCCGGGGGCCAAGATCCTCGGCAACATCGAGGTCGGCGCGGGCGCCAAGATCATCGCCGCGAGTGTAGTGTTGCAGCCGGTGCCGGCCCGTGCAGTCGCCGCCGGCGTGCCGGCGCGGGTGATCGGCCTCGTGGCCGAGGAACCGGCGCGCAAGATGGACCACGGCCTCGAGGGGTGCAGCGGCCTGTAGCGCCGGGGTCATTCCTCCGCAAAGGCCAGCACCTCGCGAATGTGCACGGCGCCGAGCAGCCCCATCAGCAGGCGATCGACCCCCAGGGCAACGCCGGCGCAGGGCGGCAAACCCGCATCGAGGGCGGCCAGCAGACGTTGGTCGGGAACACGCCGCGGCCGGCCCAGCGCTGCCCGCTGGGCGACATCCTCGGCGAACCGACGGCGCTGCTCCTCGGCATCGGTGAGCTCCCAGTAGCCGTTGCCGAGCTCGACGCCATCCACAAACACCTCGAACCGACGCGCCACGACAACGCCCGCCGGCGTCCGTTCCAGCCGCGCCAACGCCGCCTGGCAGGCGGGATAGCGGGTAACGAACACCACGCCCGGCGGCAGCCGCGGCTGTACCACGCTGCTGAACAAGAGATCCAGGCAGATGCCCCGCGGCTGGTCCCGCCAGCGGGCACCGGAATCCCCGGCGGCGGCGGCTGCCCGCGCGCGCAGTTCGGCGTCCGGCGCGGCATGGGGGTCGATGCCCACCGCCGCGGCGAACCGGGTGCCGTAATCCAGCGTGCAGTGACCGGCCCCCGCGCCCGACTCGACCAGCAGTTCGGCGACTTCGGCGATGAGCGCGTCCTCGTCCCAACCCGGGCGATACCATTCGAGGAGGGTGAATTCCGGCTGGTGCAGGCGCCCGCGCTCGCCGGCGCGAAAGGCCTTGCCCAGGCAGTACACCGCACGGGTGTGGCGCGCGAGGAAGCGCTTGAGGAAATACTCCGGCGAGCTTTGCAGATACCACTCCGGAGCACCGGCGACGACCAGATTTTCGATGTGGACATCAGTCACGCCGGCGCTGCCGAGCAGTGGCACTTCGAGCTCCAGCACCCCGCGCGCGGCAAAGAACGCGCGCAGCTGCGCCAGCAGGACGGCGCGCCGCTCCAGCGCCGCGAGCGCCGCGCTGGGCTGCCAGCTTGTATCTGCCATCAGCAAAAAGGGCGGCCGCGGCCGCCCGTCACTGACCTTCCGGACTGCGCGTGCAGCTCAGTCACGCGCCCGGTTCAGATACTCGCCGGTGCGGGTGTCGACCCGGACCACGTCGCCGACGTTGAGAAACAGCGGCACCTTGACCACCGCGCCGGTGACCAGGCGCGCCGGTTTGGTTCCCCCGGTGGCGGTGTCGCCGCGAATGCCGGGGTCGGTCTCGACGATCTCCAATTCGACGTGGTTGGGCGGCGTCACCGCCAGCGGATGGCCGTTGTACAGGGTGACCACGCAATGGTCCTGCTCGCGCAGCCACTGCGCGGCGTCGCCGACGATGGCGGCGTCGGCCTGGTACTGCTCGAAGCTCTCCGGCTGCATAAAATGCCAATACTCGCCGTCGTTGTAGAGATATTGCATCTCGACGTCGACCACGTCGGCGCCTTCCAGGGTGTCGCCGGACTTGAAGGTGCGCTCCCACACCCGGCCGCTGCGCAGGTTGCGCAGGCGCACGCGATTGAACGCCTGGCCCTTGCCGGGTTTGACGAATTCGTTCTCGAGGATGGAGCAGGGATCACCATCGAGCATGACCTTCAGGCCCGAGCGAAATTCACTGGTAGAATACGAGGCCATTCCATCCCCTTCCGTTGTTGCCGATCGTGCGAGGGCCGCCATGATACCGCAGGGCATCCCGGCGCGGCAGCCGTGCACCTGGCAGGACGAACTGGCCAGCGCGATCCGCGACCCCGTGGAGCTGGCCGTGCGGCTCGACCTCGACCCCGCGGTGCTCGACTGCACGCCGGACGCGATGGCGCAATTCCCGCTGCGCGTGCCGCGCCCCTACCTGGCCCGCATGCGTCGCGGCGATGCCGCGGATCCGTTGCTGCTCCAGGTACTGCCCACCGCCCGCGAACTCGACCAGGTCCCGGGTTACGGGTCGGACCCACTGCGGGAGCACGCCGCCAATCCGGTGCCCGGCCTGATCCACAAGTACCACGGCCGCGTCCTGCTGCTCGCCAGCCCGGCCTGCGCGATCCATTGCCGCTACTGTTTCCGACGCCACTTCGACTACGCGGCGAACACACCCGGACGCCAGCAGTGGCACCAGGCGCTGGCCTACATCCGCAACGACCCCTCGATTGCCGAAGTCATCTACAGCGGCGGCGATCCGCTGGCGGCGAGCGACACCATGCTCGCCTGGCTGACCGGGCAGATCGAGGCGATCCCCCAGGTTCGCCGCCTGCGCATCCACACCCGGCTGCCGGTGGTGATTCCGGCGCGCATCGATCAGGCATTGCTGCACTGGCTGGGCTCGAGCCGCCTCGGGCGCACCCTGGTACTGCACATCAACCACGCCAACGAAATCGATCGCGAAGTCGCCGCGGCCGTGCAGCGCCTGCGCGACTGCGGCGTCACCGTGCTCAACCAATCCGTGCTACTGGCCGGCATCAACGACTGTGGCGAGCGGCTGGTCGAGCTCAGCGAACGGCTTTTTTCCGCCGGGATCCTCCCCTACTATCTGCACCTGCTGGACCCGGTGGCAGGCGCCGCGCACTTCGCGGTCACCCGCGAGCGCGCGATAGCCCTGCACCAGGGCCTGCTGGCGCGGTTGCCCGGTTATCTGGTGCCGCGCTTGGTACAGGAATTGCAAGGGCATCCGCACAAGCTGCCGCTGGGCTGACGCGGGGACGCGAAACCGGGCGTGCACACGGGGCCCAGGCGTTTTCGGAATGAGGGAGCACCATCGATGCAACAGGGTAACGGCGCTCTTGGCGCGCTTCTGACCCGGCTCGCACGACCCGAATGGAGCGCCGCCGGCGCCGCACGCGAGCCGAGCCACTGGGTGCCACTGAGTCAGGATGCGTTGCTCCTGCTACCGCCCGGCCAGCGCGCCGAGGCGCTGTGCCGTCAGCTGTGGGCGAACAGATCGCTCGCGGATGCTCCCGCTGGCCAGCGCCAGCGGCTGCTCGAAGGCAAACCGCTGCTGCTGGCGACCGCCCGCGAACTCCTCGGCCAGCCATCGGGTGGCGACCTGCGCAAGGGGGCGACGCTGCCCATCCGCCTGCTCAACACCCAGTACCTGCTCGAAGTGGCCGCCGTGCACGACGCTTGTAGCGTGCAGTTCGGCATCGATCTGCTGGCCAGCTACGCCAGCGCCGCGCTCGACACCCTGTTCGAGCTGCTGCTCGCCTACTGGCACCATCACCTGCCACCGCCAGAGCGCCTGTGGAACGAGGCCAACGCCCTCTACCAACTGGCCTGTCTGCAGGGCATCGATACCCCTGGCAGCCCGCCCCGCGACGCCGCCGCCCAGGCGATCCGCACCGCCTATCTGAGGCCACAGCTGATGGGCAGCCTCAATCCGGCGCGGCATCGGCCCGCAGAGATCCGGCAGATCGCCACCTTCGTCGACCGCAATGCCGAGCGCGCCCAGTTGGGCGGTAGCGACGGGCTGCTGTGCATCGACCCGGAATCCGCACGGCCGCCGACCTATGCCGGCGGGCGACCCGCGCCCGGCTGCTGGCGCCTGTGCGTGCGCGGCCTGGTCCAGGCGCTGGACCACGATACAAGCACGCTGATGCCGCGCCTGAAGCAGGATCTGGGACGTTACTGGACCCGGCGCCAGGTGCGTTCCGAGTTGCACCGGCGCACCACCCAACCCAGCAGGGTTACGGTCGGCCTCGAAGCGGTACATCAGCTGTTGACCGGATGTGGGGACGACGACTCCCTGCTCGAGCACCTGGCGCCGCTGGCGCCTGCTCCTCCGGCGGAGGCGCACCACGCGACCGCGATGACGGCCCGCTGCATCGATCGTAGCGGCTCCGGTGCGGGCTTCCGCCTAGAGGCGGCAGCCCAGGATGCGCTGTTGCCCGGAGCTTTCATCGCGGCGTTCATCGGCGACGAACCCGACTGCCGGCTGGGACTGATTCGCTGGGCGCGCAAGGATTCAGGTTCCAGCACGGTAGTGGGTGCGCAATGGCTGCTGCCCGGGCCGCAGCCCTGTGCGGTCCAGCGCCTCGAACCGCCCCGGATCACGCCCCTGCTGCGGGCCTTCGTCCGCTGCGATGGCGCCGATGGCGAGCTCGTCACGCCACCCGGGATCTTCCAAACGGGGGATCGCGTCGCGATCCACACCGGAGAAGGGCGGCTCTCGGCTGTGCTCACCACCCTGCGCGAGAGCACGTTCCACGTCGCCTGCTTCGGTATCTGCGCGGAATGGGATCACCGCCGCCACCAGACGGCGGCCGTCGCGATGTACACCTGATCAAAAGTGAAATGTATTCGGGTGCCGGCGATTGCAGCCTGGTCTAGTGCTGCCGTTAAATGACCTGGGTACCCATGGCAACTGCGGCAGGCAACGGTGATCGACATCGATCGGGCACAGCGCGTTGCAGCGCTCTCGCCGCTCGCGCGGGTCGGTGCGCCTCGGCCGGCGGATTGGCGCCTCGGCACGGTGCTCCAAGCCTTGGTGCTGGAGCAGCCGGATGCCGGGGTTGCGGCGCTGCGCATCGGCGGGAC
>JADLCO010000221.1 GCA_020847115.1 Pseudomonadales bacterium
ATGGGCGGCGCGGACAGGCTGAGCTTCAGGCGCTCGCCGTGGACACCCGAGAACGCATCCTGGCGCGCATTGGGCTGCACGCGGCAGCGCAACATCAGGGCGTCGCCGCGCCACTCGCAGGGCCCGGTCATCGGCGGCAGTGGGGTGGGCATTGGGCCGGCACGGCATTCACAGGCCCGGCACGGCGCCGCCGATCAGTCCCGTGGTGGCGGCCAAGTTGTGCAGCAGGATGCGCACGGCGCCGAGCCCGAACAGCACCAGCATAGGGGACAGATCCAGGCCGCCGAGCGATGGGATCAGGCGCCGTGCCGGGGCCAGTGCCGGGTCGACCAGTTGCCACAGCAGCGCCGCCGCCGGATGATTGGCCTGGGGCGCGATCCAGCTCAGGATGACGATGGCGAAGATCCCGTAAAAATAAAAGTTGACCAGCAGCGCGGCGGTGCCCAGCACCCCCCAGACCATCCAGCGCATGGCGGGCACCTCGGCGCCCACCACCAGCAGCGTCAGGGCGATGGCCAGCCATTGGCAACCCAGCGCGAGCACCAGACTCGCGGTATTGAAGCGCCCGATGGGCGGCAGCACCCGGGTCAGGGCGCCGATCGGTAGCCGGGTGGCCTGGTAGACCGCCTGGGCGATGGGGTTGTAGAAGTTGGCACGGGACAACTGCAGCAGGAGCCGCAACAGGAACAGGCCGGCGAGCAGACCGAAACCGAACTGGATGGCATGGATGAGCAACTGCATCAGGGTGATCACGTGCGTGGGCCTCCTGCCGCCGCGCCCATTTCCCGTGCCCGCGATTCTGCGGCGCGCAGGGCGGCGGCGAACAGGGCCGCCAAGCCGCCGGCCTCCAGAACGCCGATGGCGGCCTCCGTGGTCCCCCCGGGAGAGGTGACCCGGCGGCGCAGCTCGGCGACGTCGAGCGCGTCGTCCCCGGCCATGCGCGCCGCGCCCAGCGCGGTCTGCACGGTCAGCTCGCGGGCGATCGCCGGCGCCAGGCCGAGTTCGCGGCCCGCTGCCATCATGGCTTCCATCACCAGAAAAAAGTAGGCCGGTCCGCTGCCGGACAGTGCGGTCACGGCATCGATCTGGGATTCCTCCTCCAGCCATACCGCCAGCCCGACCGCCTGCAGGATGCGCTCGGCGGTAACGCGTTGTGCATGGCTCACGCCGGGCCCGGCATACAGCGCAGTGGCTGCGGTGCGCACCAGTGCCGGGGTGTTGGGCATGCAGCGCACCAGGGGGATTTCGCTGCCTAGCCAGCTCGCCAGGGCGTCGAGGGGAATCCCCGCCGCGATCGAGATCACCAGGGGGCAATGGGCCAGCGCCGGAGCCAGCTCGCGGGCGACCGTGGCCATGACCTGGGGCTTGACCGCCAGCACCAGGGTCTCGGCCGCGCACGCGGCGGTGCGATTGTCGTCGGTGGTGGCGATGCCGAAGGTGTCGGTGAGCCGTGCGCGCGCCTCTGCCGCCGGGTCACAGGCGGTGATGCGGTCCACGGGATAGCCTTCTGCGATCAGCCCTCCGATCAGGCTGGCAGCCATGTTGCCAGCGCCGATGAACGTCAATCTGCCGTAGTCCACTGGGTCTCCTGGCGGGGGTGGGCGCGCGGGCCGAAAATCGCCTCACCGATGCGCACGATAGTGGCGCCCTCGGCGATGGCTGCCCGCAGATCGGCGGACATGCCCATCGAGAGTGTATCCAATCCGGCCAGGTCGGGCGATGTCCGGCGCAACGCCGTCAGCAGCTGGGCGAGTCGGTGGAAGGGTTCGCGCTGGGTGGCGAAGTCGGGGCGCGGGTGTGGGATCGCCATCAGCCCGCGCAGGCGAATGCCGGGCAGGGCCGCCACGGCGCGCGCCAAGGGTTCCAGCGCATCGGGATCGACGCCGGACTTGGTCGCCTCGCGATCGATATTGACCTGCAGACACACTTCGAGGGGTGGCAGGCCGGTCGGTCGCTGGCGCGCCAGGCGCTCGGCGATGTCGAGGCGATCGAGACTATGCAGCCAGGAGAAGTGTTCGGCAATGCGCCTGGTCTTGTTGGACTGGACCGGTCCCAGGAAATGCCAGGTGATCGCCAGTTCGTGGAGCTGGGCGATCTTGGGTAGCGCCTCCTGCAGATAGCTTTCACCGAAATGGCGCAACCCTGCGCCATGGGCGGCCCGCACTGCATCCGCGGCGTGCCCCTTGCTGACCGCGAGCAATATGACGTCGTTGGCATTTCGGTCAACCGCCAGGGTAGCGCGCTGGATCTCCCCGAGCACGCGGCTTATGTTTGCTGCGATTTTGCTCATATACTGGAGGCCCCCGTCGACGGGGGCGCCGGGGACGGTTGGCCGAGCACGGGATCGAGCATGGACATCACTGAATTATTGGCGTTCAGCGTCAAGCAGGGAGCTTCAGACCTGCACCTGTCGGCGGGGTTGCCGCCGATGATCCGCATCGACGGCGATATCCGCCGCATCAACCTGCCGCCGATGGAGCACAAGCAGGTCCACGCGCTCATTTATGAAATTATGAACGACAAGCAGCGGCGCGACTACGAGGAATTTCTGGAGACCGATTTTTCCTTCGAGATTCCCGGGGTCGCGCGGTTTCGCGTCAACGCCTTCAACCAGAACCGCGGCGCCGGCGGCGTGTTTCGAACCATTCCCTCCCGCGTGCTGACGCTGGACGACCTCGGCTTCGGGCAGATCTTCCGCGATGTCTCCATGCTCCCCCGCGGCCTGGTGCTGGTGACCGGGCCCACCGGGTCGGGCAAGAGCACCACGCTGGCGGCGATGATCGACTACGTCAACGACAACCGCTACCAGCACATTCTGACCATCGAAGACCCGATCGAATTCGTGCACGAAAGCAAGAAGTGTCTGGTCAACCAGCGCGAAGTCCACAAGGACACCCACGGGTTCAACGAGGCGCTGCGCTCGGCGCTGCGCGAGGACCCGGACATCATCCTGGTGGGCGAGATGCGCGATCTCGAAACCATCCGGCTGGCGCTCACCGCGGCCGAGACCGGCCACCTGG
>JADLCO010000222.1 GCA_020847115.1 Pseudomonadales bacterium
CGGCATACTTCGGCGCCGCCGCACCGCCGGCGGCGACGACCGCCTACCGCGCCATCCATGCGCTGGCGCCGGGCGAGAGCCTGCGCCTGGATGCGCGCCGGAGCGATCGCACGCTGTCGCTGCTGGAGCCGGACCAGGCAGCCGCGCGGCTCCCGGCGGCCGCTGCGGCGGGACGGCTGCGCCAGTTGCTGCAGGCCGCCGTGGAGCGGGAATCAACGGCGCCATTCACGCCGATGGCCGCGGCTTCCGCGGCGGCGTGGTGGCGCAGCAGTCCGTTGTGTTCGGGGTCACCAGTTTTGTCTGCGCCGATCCCGATGGCGCGCAGAAGGGCGAAGGCATCGGCGCCGGCATCTACACGACCGTCAATAACCGCTGTCGCGGCGCTGCGGCGAATGGCGGCGGTGGCGGCAACAGCCACAACTCCGGCGGCGGCGGCGGCGCCAACGGTGGCTTTGACAGCAACGACTCGGCCGGCGGCTGGCTGCGCGGCATCGGCGTGTACCCGCCGGGTCCGGGCGGCAGTGGGCCCGGCAGCCCCTTCAGCTTCCTCGTTTCCTGGGCGCTGGACGCGGAGATCGATCCCGACCTCGGCGGCCCGAATCCGCCGCAGACCAGCACCGGCGGCGGCCGTGGCGGGTACACCTATGCCGCGTCTCGCGCCAATCCGCAGACCGCAGCGCCGGGCGATGCTGCTTGGAGCGGCGACGCGCGACGCGCGGTCGGCGGCCTCGGCGGACGCCCACTGAACGGCCTGCCCAGCGGCGGCGATCCCTACCGCCGGTTGTATTTCGGCGGCGGTGGCGGCGCTGGCGAGTCCAACAACAGCCAGGGCGGCAGCGGCGGCGCCGGCGGCGGGTTGGTGTTCCTGATTGCCCGCGAGGTCGGCGGCAGCGGCCAGATCCGGGCCGATGGCATCGCCGGACAGAACACCGCCGGCAGCGGCAACAACGACGCGCCGGGCGGCGGCGGCGGCGGCGGCACGGTGGTCGTCCACACCACTCGGCCGCTGGCCGCCGGACTCGGCGTGTTCGCCCGCGGCGGCGCCGGTGGCAATCAGCTCGCCATCGATCCGGAGAGCGAAGGCCCCGGCGGCGGCGGCGGTGGCGGCGTGATCCTGTATCCGGCCGCCGCTGCCAGCACCAGCGTGGCCGGTGGCGCTCATGGCACCTCGGCCTCCGGCGGCCTGCGCGACCCCGCCGACGACGGCGCCACCCGGCGGTTCCCGCCGAACGGCGCCACCGCCGGTGCGCCCGGTTCGATCGCCGGGCTGCCGCCGCGGGACGGACCCGCATCGCCCTTCTCCTGCCTGAAGGGACCGGGATTCACCACGCCGGTCAGCAATGCCTGGTTCCGCAGCACGCCAGCGCCGGGCGGCAAGGTCCTGGTGGAATTTGCGGCGACCGCCGAGGCCGGTCACGCCGGCTACTGGATCTACGCGGAGACGGCCACCGGCGAGCGCGAGCGCGTCGGCGATTTCGTGGTCGCGGGTGGCAGCAGCGCGAGCCTGGCCCGCAGTTACCAGCAGCTGATCGCGTGGCCGCCGGCGGCCCGCGCTCTGTACCTGGCAGACGTCGACCTGCAAGGGCGCGAAACCCTGCGCGGCCCCTTCGAGCCGGGTGGCGAGCATGGCCGGCCGCCGAGCGAGGTCGCCTACGACTGGTCGGTCGCACGCAGTGAGCATGCTGCGGCCCAGGAGCGCCAGCGCGGCAGCGGCGGGGTCGCCCGGATCGGCGTGCGCGAGCGCGGGATGCAGCGAATCACCCATGAGCAACTGCAGGCCGCTGGAATCGACCTCAGCGGCGTGCCCGCCAACCAGATCGCCCTGGTGGCGCGCAGCGGCGGCGTCCCGCGCCGGGTGCGCGGCGGAGCGCTGTTCGGGCCCGGCTCGAGCATCGAGTTTTTCGGCGAGGCGGCGCCCGGCCTGTGGAGCCGGGAGCTTTACTACCTGCTGCAGGTGGACCCAGCGCAGGCAGTCGACATGGCACTGATCGACCGTCCCGTCGCGCCGGCGCAGACCTCCAGCCACCTGGCGCTGGTCGAGTACGCGCCGCAGAACGCCTACCACGAGGCCTCACCCAGCGGCGATCCCTGGTACGCCGACCGGATCGTCGCCAACGGTGGCCCGGCGGCACGCAGCATCGCCCTGTCGGGGCCGGCGCCGCTGGGCACGACCGGCGAGCTGGAACTGGTCCTGTGGGGCGGCATCGACTGGCCGGGCAAGAAGCCGGATCACTCGGTCGAGGTCTACTTCAACGGCCAACTGGTGGCCAGCGCGCGTTTCGACGGCGTGGCGCAATCGATCCTGCGCGCGCCGGTGACCCTGGGCGCGGGGAATTCGACCGTCGAAGTGCGCTTGCCGCGCAATACCGGGTTCGCCGCCGACATCGTGCACATCGAGCGCATCCGCCTGCAGTATCCGGCGCTGGCGCAGACCGCAGGCGGGCGCTTCTTCGGCGCCGCGCTGGAGGGCACGCCGTGGGACTCGCTGTTTGCCGATGCCTTCGGCGACGCGCTGCCGGCAACCCGCGGCGGCGTGGTGACGGTCGCCGGGGTGTCCGGGGCGGCGCGGCGCGCGTATCGCATCGAGGGCGGCGCGGCGGTCGAGTACACGATCTCCGACACCGGCCCGGCGGCGTTCGATTCGGTCGGGTTCACGCCGCGGTCGGAGCTGTGGGTCGGCGCCGGGCAGGACATGCTGACACCGGGTCTGTCGCTGATCGCAGCGCCGGATTCGCTGTTCGGCGGCCAGACCGACTGGCTCGCGATCAGCCACGCCAGTTTCGCCCCGGCGCTGGCGCCCCTGCTGGCACGGCGTGCCAGCCAGGGCCTGGCCACCCGGCTGGTCGACGTCTCCGCGATCTATGCGCGCTACAGCGCCGGCAACCCCGATCCGGAGGCCATCCGCAGTTACATCGCGGAGGCCCGCGCACGCATGGGTGTGCGTTACGTGCTGCTGGTGGGCGCGGACAGCATCGACGCGCCGGGTTACCTGAACTCGGGTTCGCTCAGCTTCATTCCGACCCCCTACGTGAGCACCAGCCGCTTCGTGCGTTACGCGCCGGCCGATCCGCTGCTGGCCGATGGCGACCGCGATGGCGCGCCCGACCTGGCGCTCGGCCGGTTGCCGGTACGGACGCTGGCCGAGGCGGATGAGGCGGTGCGCAAGATCCTTGCCTACGAAATCCAGCCGGCCAACGGCAAGTTCCTGCTCGCCGCAGGTCCGCAGGACAGTCAGGCACCGCGGCCTTTCGCGCTGGCGTCGGAGGCGCTCTCCAGCGCATTGCCGACGGTCTGGAACGTCGACCGCATCTACCAGGATCAGCTCGGGCTGGCCGGCGCACGCCAGGCCCTGGTGGCCGCTTTCGACAGCGGACGCAGCATGCTCTCGTACATCGGCCATTCCGGGCCCACCCGCTGGACCTTTGATCCGCTGCTGGACATCAGCCAGGTGCTCGGCAACAGCAGCAATCCGGCCTTGCCGAACCTGTCTCCCAGCAACGACCAGCCG
>JADLCO010000223.1 GCA_020847115.1 Pseudomonadales bacterium
AAAGAACGGACGCTGCGCGGTGGCCATCTGGACGGCAAACAGGTACAGGCAGGCCACCGCCAGCACCGCTTCAGCGACAATCTCGGGGCTTGCAAACCAGGCCAGCAACTCGCCGCGATCCAACATCATCTGCAGCGCTCCGATGCCCAGCGCCAGCAGCCCATAGCCCAGTGCATCGAAATGGCGGCGGATGGTCGGCGTCTCCTGCGCGAACAGAGCGAGACCGAGCCAGGCCAGCAGGCCGACCGGAAAGTTGATGTAAAACACCCAGCGCCAATCGTAATACTCGGTGAGATAGCCTCCCAGGCTGGGCCCGAGGATTGGCCCCACCATCACGCCCACGCCCCACAACGCCATCGCCGAAGCGTGCTTTTCGGTCGGGTAGGTGTCGAGCAACATGGCCTGGGAAAGCGGCACCAGGGTGGCGCCGAACACGCCCTGCAACAACCGGAACAGCACAATCTGCGCGAGGCTCTGGGCGGCGCCACAGAGCATCGAAGCGATGGTAAAACCGACCACGCCGATGACGAACACCCGTTTGCGGCCGAAACGGGCGGTCACGAACCCGGTGAGCGGCATGACGATGGCGGCAGCGACGATGTAGGAGGTGAGCACCCAGGAAATTTGGTCCTGCGTCGCCGACAGGCTGCCCTGGATGTGGGGCAGGGCGACATTGGCGATGGTGGTGTCGACGCCCTGCATTACAGTGGCCAGCATCACCGACAGCGTGATCCAGCGACGGCGCCTCGCGGTAATGGCCCCGGTTGCGCCCCCAGAAGCAGCCGTCGTCGTGGCGGTCATGGCGTCGTACGGCCCACCAGCGCCTGTTTCGGCTCCGGCCAGCGCAGGCCGAACAGCGAGCGGCGATGGCCGGTGTCGATTTCCACCCAGGCGCTGAACCCGGCACGCAACGGCAGTTCACCATCGCGCTGGCTGAGACGAATGCGCACCGGCACTCGTTGCACGATCTTCACCCAGTTGCCGGTGGCGTTCTGGGGCGGCAGCACCGCGAACTCGGCACCACTGGCCGGACTCAGACTCTCCACCACTGCCTGCCACTCGATGCCGGGAAAGGTATCGACCCGCACTACCGCGGGCTGGCCCGACCGCACATGGGTGAGATCGCCTTCGTTGAAATTCGCCTCTACCCACAGCTCGCGATCGGCGACGAGCACCAGCGCCACGTTGCCGGCACTGAGGTATTCCCCGCGGTCCGGAACCTTGGTGATCCGCCCCGACCAGGGCGCACGCAACAGGGTGTGCTCGAGGTCCAACGCGGCGCGCTGCTCTTCCGCCAGCGCGGCGCGATAGCGCGGATGCTGCTCGATGGGCCGCATGGGATCACCACCGAGGGTGGCCACCACCCGCTGGTGCTGCTGTTCCAGCGCCGCCAGCTGCTGCTGAGCCACGGCGGCTGCGTGCTCTACCTTGTCAAGCTTGGATTCGGCGACAAAGTGCTTGCTCACCAGATCGCGCTGCCGCTGGCGTTCACGCTTGGCGAAAGCGTAATCCGCCTGCGCCAACCCGATGCGTGCGCGGGTCTCGCGGTACTCGGCTTGCAGCGCAGTCAGCTCGGTAGCGATTGCGGAGCGCTGCGCCCCTGCCCGCTCGACCGCCACGCGGAAGGGCTCGGGATCCAGGCGCAGCAGCGGCTGTCCAGTCACCACGGCGTCGTTTTCATGCACCCAGACCTCTCGCACCGGACCGGAGACCTCAGCGCTGAGCGGCGTCTTGGTGGCTTTCAAGTAGGCATTCTCGGTGTCCACGTAACGGCCGCCATGGAGGTAGAAACCGACTCCGGCAACGGCCGCCAATAGCGGAACCACCACCATCAGCAGCACCCGATATCGCCCACCGGGACGGGGCGGAGAACCGGTGCTGGGCGGGGTGACATGGGCGGGATCGGTGGATTTGGAATTCATGGCGGACTCCCCAGCCGGAGCGCGTAACCGCGGCGTTAATAACAAAGACATTCAATATATGCTGCTTACTATGTGCTTGTTATCACGGATGGTTCGCGGAAGTAAACTCTGGAAATGCGCGGTCGAGGTGCGTACGAAGATCGCCAGCTGCGGCGTTTTCTCCGGACTTCGGGGGATCAGTCCAGCAGCTGCGCTTCAGCGCCCACGGCAATGGCGCCATCGCCAATCACCTCGGCGCAAGCGCCGCCGCGCCAGTCGGGCAGCAGGGCGCGCTTGAGGCCCGGATATTGTTCGTCCATGCGCCGGCAGGGATCGGTTTCACGGGTGATGCGCAGCAGCGCCGTGCCGATGCGGAGGGTGCGGCCCACGGCGTCCGGGCCGATGGCGATGCCGCTGACCAGCAGATTGGCGCGCCGCAGGGTCCAGGCCAGTTCGACGCCCAATTCGGCGCAGGCGGCCCGCCATTGCTCCACGCACAGCACCGTGACCTGGCGGGGACCCTTCTTGCCGCGGAAGTCGCCCTCCACGCCGCCGGCCCGGCTGAGGTAGCCGGCGCCGATTTCGCGCATCGGCTGGCGCGGCGCGTCCCGATAGGCGATGGCGAGCAGTGTGCCCATGTCGTTCCTCTGGTATTCCGTCGCGTATTGCATTGCGCCCGCCGTTGAATGCACAGCGACGGCCTGTGGCGATGATACCGGCACGCGTGAGCGGGTCCACCCCGGCTGGGGCTCGCGTTGTCTGCACCGCACCGGGTTGCTAGCATCGCGCAGCCCCATCACTGGAGACCGGCATGGCCATGACCCTGTACGGCGCGCCACTGTCGCCGTTCGT
>JADLCO010000224.1 GCA_020847115.1 Pseudomonadales bacterium
CTGGCTCGGATCGAGGCTTTGCTGGCGACGCAACCCGACCATGCCCCTCTCCCGCCACAGGTCGCGGCAGCCGCGCGGCAGTTGCTCCACTCCTTGCCCACCCGCGAAGCCCTGGCGACACCCGCGGGCCTGCGCGCGGCGCTGACCAATTCCGGCATCCTGCTCGAAGCCAAGCTGCTCGCAGGCGGCGCCGGGGCCGATGCGGCGGTCGTCGGCGACTTCAAGGCCAACCTGCTGCGCCTGGCCGAGGCCCTGCGAATGCTTCCGGCGGTAGCCGGCTCCGCGCCGGCTCTTTCACCCCAGACCGCGCTCCAGAATGCGGCACCACTGCTGCCGCCGTTGCGTCGCGTTCATCCCGCGGCGCAGGCGCCGATCGCCATCGATCCCCCGAGCGCGGGGCTACTGGATGCCTATCTCGGCGACCTTGAGGCCGAGGTGAACGCGGCGCTCGCCCGGCTGCAGCTCCACCAGCTGGCAGCTCTGCCCAGCACGGAAGACCCCCGCCAGCTGTGGCTGTTGGAACTTCCCGTGCGCGATCGGGGTGCCACGGATGTCTGGCAATTGCGGATCGAGGAAGAACCGCAGCGCAAAGATCCCGAAGCAGGATGCGGCTGGCGCGTGGAGATGGCGGTCGAGCTTCCCGACCTCGGTGCCCTGACTGCGATCGTGGCGCTCCGAGCGGGTCGGGTGTCGATCAGTTTCTGGGCGGAACAGGCCGCCACCGCAGCGCTGTTCAACGCGCATCTTCAATTGCTGGAAGAACGGCTCGACGCCGCCGGAATCTCGGCAGCAAGGCTCAGTTGCCGGCCGGGCAAGGCCCCGGGCAGCGTCATTGATCAACCTCGCGATCCCTTGCTGGAAGTCACTGCGTGAGCACGCACAGCACCCCGACGCCGTCGATCGCGGTAGCACTTCATTACGACGGTGAAACCGCACCCCGGGTTACCGCCAGCGGCCGCGGCGAAGTGGCCGACGCGATCTGCCGGATCGCCGCGGCCCACGGGGTGCCGCGCTGGGAGGAGCCGCAGCTCGCGGTAGCGCTGTCGCAGATCGAACTCGGGGAGGAAGTGCCCGCCGCGCTGTATCGGGCGGTGGCCGAAGTAATCGCCTTTGCCTACCTGATCGCCGGCACCGCGCCGAAATCGCGCTCGGAACCTGGCGGTGCCGACCCGGCCTGACCCAAGCTGCCTACCCGCACCCGCTGCTGCGCCGGGTTGGGCATCAGCAGTCCCTGGAAGAGGAAGCACCGTGCATCGTGGCAATGAGTTCCGCTTCGCTGCGGGAGAGTCCACACAGCGTCACCAGTTCCGCCGCAACCGCACCGCGATGCACCATGCGGATGGCCTGCGCATAGAGCTGTTCCCGGTGGTCAGCCAGCCCGCCCCGCTCCAGGCGTCCGCGCAACTGCTCCAGCGCTGTCTCGAGCTCCCGCAGCCGCTGCTCCAGCGCGACCTGGGGATCGTCCGCGGCGGTCGGCGCTGCGTCTAGAGCTAGCGCCGGGATCAAGCGCCGGCGACGCCAGCCGCCAGCCAGCCAGCCAGCCAGCGTGGCGAGACATAGCGTGGCCGTCGCCCAGGCCACGGCCAGCAGGCCCGCATGCTCCCAACCCATCATCGATCTTCACCTCCGGTCGCCGACGCTATGCTCTGCGCGGGCGTCGCGCGCCCGGTCGACGGAATCGCCATCGTGGAACCCGTGGCGCCAGCCATGGTTCAGCCCGCGTCGAGCGCCTGCCAATCCTCGGGGCTCAGCAGCTTGTCCGCATCGATCGGAATCAGCGTTTCTTCCCCGAGGTGCGCCACCCCGGACAGCACATTCGCGTTGTTCCGATGGCCGCTGCTGGGCAGCGGCGCGAACTGGTGCGGGCCCAGCTCGATCAGCACCTCGACCCGATCGACCAGGATGCCGCCGACGCTTTCCCCCATTTCCACCAAGATGATCCGGGTCGCGTCGTCGTGGGGGCGTTCGTCGAGGTGAAACCGACGGCGCATGTCCAACATCGTGACCACATTGCCGTGCAGGTTGATGATGCCGAGGACGTGGCCGGGAGCCTCGGGCACCGCGGCGATCTCGGGCACCTTGAGCACCTCCTGGACCTGCAGGACCGGTATGCCGTACGGCTCCTGACCGATACCGAAGGTCACCCACTTCGCCAGCGCACCGGCATCCGCCTGCCGCGTCACAGCGTTGGCCGACCGTGCCATCGAACCTTGCTCCCCATCGTTTGCAAACACTGTGTTGACAGCACCCCGCCGCGAATATCGCGCAGCGCACTGCTTCACCTCCGATTCGCGTCAAGGTTCCGGCGCGAACCGCCAGCTGCAATGCATACCGCAAGTTCCAGGCCAACGTGCGCCGGGGCTATGCATCGGGCGTCGGCGCCAATCCCCTGGTCGGGAACGGCAGGTGTATCGGCGGAGCGATCACCTGCGGCGAAGGATGAACCTGGCCCGTGCCGGCCGGAGGCGGCGCATCCCGCTCCGGCACGGGAATGTCAGTGGCGACCGTGGCGACGCCGTTCTTCGCCTCCATGAACGATTGCGCCAGCTGCGCGGCATCGCCTGTGGCGCGGATCACCACCAGCACGCGGCGATTCTTCGCCTTGCCCTCGGCGGTCGCATTGTCCGCAGCCGGCCGGTACTGCCCGAATCCGATCGCCGTCATCCGCTCGGGCTCAACTTCCAGTTCCGCGAACAGGCGGACCACGGTGGCCGCGCGCCCCGCCGACAACTCCCAGTTCGACGGAAACGCCGGGCTGCTGATCGGCGCGTCGTCGGTAAAGCCCTCCACCTGCACGGGGTTGGGAAAATGGCGCAGCACCACGGCGAGACGCTCCAGAATCTGCCGCGCGTCCGGCGCCAGCGCGGCGCTGCCGCTGGCAAACAGGATCTCGGTGTTGATCTCCACTTCGACCCAATCCGGAGAGCTGCGCACGCTCACCACCCCGGCGTCGATCAGGGGCGAGAGGGCCGCCACGACCTCATGCGCGATCGTCTCCAGCGCTCGCGTCGGGGACGCATCGACGTCCGGTCCGGCTCCCCGCCCCCGCGTGGCCACGCGGGGTGCCGGCATGTAGGGCGGTCGGACCACTGCCGGCGAGGAGCGAATCGACAGATTATCCTGGTACGGCGATTTCGCGATTTTGCCTACCTGGATGGGATGAAGCGACTTGGCCGGCGCCCGAAACGCCGCCACCAGGGAGTCGGAAAGCACGCGATACTTGCCCTCGTTTACCGAGGATACAGCGTACATGACCACGAAAAAGGCGAACAGCAGAGTGATGAAATCGGCATAAGACACCAGCCAGCGCTCGTGATTCTCGTGTTCCTCGTGCTTTTTTCTGCGCGCCATGGCCGACTACCCGATCTCCGCTCAGTGGAGATAGCCGCGGAGCTTGGATTCGATGTTGCGGGGATTTTCCCCGGCAGCAATCGCGGCGAGACCCACCATGATCATTTCCCGAAACCGGCTTTGATCGCCGATCACCGCCTTGAGCTTATTGGCAATCGGCAGGAAGAACAGGTTGGCCAACCCGACCCCGTAGATGGTGGCGACGAACGCCACCGCGATGCCGGAACCCAGTTTGGTCGGATCGGCGAGGTTGTTCATGACGTGAATGAGACCCATCACCGCGCCGAGGATGCCGATCGTCGGCGAATATCCACCCATGGATTCGTACACCTTGGCGGCGAGCAGATCGCGGTGTTCGTGAGTTTCGATCTCGACTTCAAGCGCGGCGCGGATGGCCTGGGGCTCGCCGCCATCCACCAGCAGTTGCAGCCCCTTACGCGCAAAGGCGTCCGGCTCGCTGTCGCCGATTGCTTCGAGCCCGAGCAAACCCTCCTTGCGGGCGATGTTGCTCCAGCCGATGACCTTCTCCATCACGGCTTCCACATCGAGGCGCGGCGGCATTACCACCCACCGCGAAATTTTCAAGGAGTGCAGGAAAATGGTCAGCTGGGTCTGCACGAGAATCGCCCCGACAGTGCCGCCAAACACGATCACGAATGCCGTCAGCTGCAACAGGGAATCGATAGGCCCACCCTCGAGCATGTTGCCCCCGAGGATTGCACACAAGGCAACCACCACGCCGACTAGGGTAAGGATATCCATGTTCAGCACAGCTCCGAGAGCAAGGGCCCGATGTCGTCTAGCACCCGCATGTCGACGCCCATGATCACCACATCGGGGTGCAGCTCGGCAGTTTTGACCACGGCTTCACGACCGTTGACCGGCGTGCCGATGACCTGGATCCGCGATCCGTATTGCAACATCGCGAGGATGCCCCGGCGAAAAAACGTCGAGTCGTCCACCCCCAGCACGCGACCCGGCGACGGGCTCCGCGACGGCAGGCGGGACACCGTGGTGGGCATGCTCATGCCACCGCCTGGGCGCGGGGACCGGTGACGGCGACAGCCTCCGCGCTGTCGAGCAAGGCGTGCGTCAAACCCGGCACATCGAGAATCAGCGCAATGCCGCCATCACCGGTGTCAACGAGAGAGCACCCGTAAAGTAGCAGACGCTCATCGCTCTCGGCGATGCCTTCGGTATATTCCGTCTTCGTCATTGGACATCGCTCCCTACCATGCGCTCGGAGATCTGATCGATCTGCTCCTTCTGCGCCCGTGCAGTGAACGGCTTGACCACATGGCCATTAACAGCCGACTGAGCATCCTCAAAGATCTGCCCGCGCTTGATTTCCGCGGCAATCATCGACACCGGCAGCACGCTCAGCTCGGCGTCGTACGCTTCGCTGACGTTGTTGAAGCCCAGCTCACCCAGCAGGTTCCAAATGATGCGGCACATGGTGGAGACATCATCCACCACCAGGATTTTCATGTCCTTGTTCAACACTACCTCCACCAGTGATCGCTCGGTCCCCGCCCCGTCACCAACCCGCATCCGCTTCTGGCCAGACGCTCAGGGGGCCAGCCAACCGGACAGTCGCGAGCGCAGCCGCACCAGTGCCTGGCCGTGGATCTGACACACGCGCGATTCGGATACGCCGAGCACGGAACCAATCTCACGCAGATTCAGCTCCTCGTCGTAGTACAGCGCCAGCACCAATCGCTCGCGCTCGGGCAACTGCTCGATGGCCTCCGCCAAGGATCCTTCGAAGCGGCGCCGTTCATCTTGTTGCGCCGGACCGTCGCCAGTCGCCGACCCCGCCTCCCAGTTACCGTCCAGCCACTCCGGGTCGTCATAGCTCAGCACCTTGCAGGCCACCGCATCCCGCACCGCGGCGTGATAGTCGTCGAGACTGACGCCCAGTTTCTCCGCCACCTCCTGATCCCGCGCCGCGCGGCCGGTGGCAGTTTCCACTTCGCGCATCGCCGCTGCCAGCTCCCGTGCCTTGCGGTGTACGGAGCGCGGCGTCCAGTCGCTGCGCCGGATCTCGTCGAGCATCGCACCGCGGATACGAATCCCGGCATAGGTGGCAAAGGTCGCGCCCTTGACCGCCTGATACTGCTTTGCCGCCTCCAGCAGGCCGACCATGCCTGCCTGCATCAGGTCCTCGACTTGCACGCTTGGCGGCAACCGGCTCGCCAGGTGATAGGCGATCTTCTTCACCAGCAGCAGGTGCTCCGCGACCAGGGCATCGACATCGGCCTCGACTCCCATCGCCGCCTCCCGCAGGTAGGCCGCAGGTCCATTCATGACGGCATGCCCCCCGCGGCGATCAGGCGTTCGACGAAGAATTCGAGCCGCCCGCTGGGGCCCTGGGGCCTGGGCCACTTATCGGCCAGGAGGGCGAGATTCTTTAGCGCCCGCGCCGATTTCGACGCCGGGAAGGCCTCCAGCACCGCACGTTGCATCTGCACCGCCCGTAACAGGTACTCGTCGTAGGGGATGGCACCGAAGTAGGCGAGTTGCACGTCCAGATAACGGTCTGTGGCCGCACTGAGCCGGTCGAACAGCTGGCGCCCCACCAGCGGGGTCTGCGCCATGTTGGCCAGGATCCGGAAGCGATTGACGCCGTGATCCCGGCTCAGCACCTTGATCAGCGCATAGGCATCGGCCATGGATGCGGGATCGTCGCAGACCACGACCACCACTTCGTTGGCCGCGCGGCTGAAGGACACCACGCTGTCCGAGATGCCGGCCGCGGTATCCACCACCAGTGCATCCACCGGCAGGCTGAGCTCGCCAAAGGCACGAATCAGGCTGGCGTGCTGCGCCGGCGAGAGCTCGGCCATGGCCTTGATCCCGGACGCCGCCGGTATCACCCGGATGCCGCCCGGCCCCGCGATGATGACCTCTTCCAGGGTGCGCGTGCCCGCGATCACGTCCGCAAGATTGGCCGCCGGCCGCAAACCCAGCAGCACATCGACATTGGCCAGCCCCAGATCGGCATCGAGCAACAGCACCGAGCGGCCGCGGGCAGCGAGGCCCAGGGACAGATTGGTGCTGACATTGGTCTTGCCGACCCCGCCCTTGCCGCTGGCCACCGCGATCACCTGTACCGGACCGGCCAAGCGCCGCAGGCCCAAGGCCTGATCCGCAACCCATTCCACCTTAGACATAGGCTTGTTTCCTGCTCGTAGCGGATGCGGCAGCAGTGCTCTGGGCAAGCGCGCATGCACGCGCCACCAGCGCCGCGGCGCGCGCCGGGTGAAGGTCTTCCGGCACCCGTTGTCCATCGCCGAGATAGGCGATGGGTAGCTGCCGGCGCACCGCGACCTCGAGCACCTCGCCCAGGCTCGCGGCTTCGTCGATCTTGGTGATCAGGCAACCCGCAAGTGGCTGCCGGGCGAAGCGCTCGGCGACCTCGGCCAGCACCGCGCGCTGCACGTTGGCCGCCAGCACCAGATAGGTCTTTACCCCCTCGGTATCGCCGTACAGCGCCGCCTGGCGCTCGGCGAGCTCCTGATCCCGCTGCCCGGCACCAGCGGTATCGATCAGCACCAGGTGCTTGGCAGCGAGTTCGTCGAGCAGGCTGTCGAGACTGCGGCCATCCTCGGTGCCGTACACCGGCACGCCGAGCAGCCGGCCGTAGATCTGCAACTGCTCGCCCGCGCCAATGCGAAAATCGTCGGCGCTCACCAGCGCCACATGGCGCTTGCCATGGCGCAGCGCGTAGCGCGCGGCGAGCTTGGCGATCATGGTGGTCTTGCCGACCCCGGTGGGACCCACCAACGCGATCACGCCGCCCTGTGTCAGGATGTCGTCGTCGGTGACCGCGATGCGCTGCGCCAGCGCGGCCTGCACCAGCGGCCAAGCCTGTTCCGGCCGGGCGCTGTCCGGCACCTCCGCAAGCAGAGTGCCGGCAAATTCGGCGCCCAGGCCGAGCGCTTCGAGGCGGGCACGCAGCTCGGCATTCGGCGCTGGTGCTGCGCCGAACTGCCCCAGGCGGGATTCCAGCAGCCCGCGCAATGCATCGATCTCCTGGCGCATCGCAGTCAACGCCGGGTCGCGCGGCCCCCCGTGGACGATCGCGGCTGGCTCACTGCCGGCTTCCACGCGGCGCAGCGCCTGTTCGTCGTAATCCAGTGCAGCGATGATCTCGACGCCGCCGGCCACCTTGCGGTTGGCAATGATCATCGCCTCAGGTCCCTGTTCCTCGCGCACCAGGCGCAGCGCTTCACGGCTGTCGGCGGCAAAGTATTTCTTGATTTTCATGCCCAGTTCCCCTCATTCGGACACCATTCCCCGCGCCCCGGCGAGCGCATCGTCACGCCCGTCTCCATCCTGCTAGCCCACGGCCGCCGGCTGGCCCAGGGTCGATACCACCCGAATCTGCTTGTTGTCCGGGATTTCGCCGTAGGCGAGCACGTGGAGTCCGGGAATGGCGTGGCGCAGCAGCCGCGCCAGCCAGCTGCGGATGGTGGGGGCCACCAGCACCACCGCCGATTGCCCGCTGCTCTCCTGCCGGCGGACGTGTTCGGCCAGCGCCGTGTGCAGCTGGTCGACCAGGCCGGGCTCGATACCGGCACCGCCCCGGTTCGACGACTGCACCGCCTGCTGGAGCAGCTGCTCCAGCGCCGGTTCCAGGGTGATCACCGGCAGTTCCGCTGCCTGGCCGTTGACCTGCTGCACGATCGCCCGCGCCATGGCCACTCGCACCGCAGCGGTGAGCGCTTCCGGGTCCTGAGTGCGCGCCGCGGCATCGGCCAGCGCCTCGGCGATGGTGCGCAGATCGCGGATCGGGATCTGCTCGGCGAGCAGGTTCTGCAACACCCGGTGCACCTGGCCGAGCGCCAGCGGCTTGGGGGTCAGGTTCTCGACCAGCTTGGGCGCCGACTTGGCGAGCAGGTCGAGCAGCTTCTGGGTCTCGTCGTGGCCGAGCAGTTCGCTGGCATGGAGTTGCAGCACGCGACTGAGGTGGGTGGCGACCACGGTGCCGGCGTCGACCACGGTGTAGCCGAGGCTTTGCGCCTGATCGCGCAACACCGGATCGATCCACACGGCGGCGAGCCCGAATGCCGGGTCCCGGGTCGGCGTGCCGGCCAGCGTGCCGTACACCTGGCCCGGATCGATGGCCAGCTCGCGCTCCGGAAAGACCTCGGCCTCGGCCACCGGCACCCCGAGCAGGGTGATCCGATAGCCGGAGGGCGGCAGGTCCAGATTGTCGCGGATGTGTACCGGCTGGATCAGAAACCCCAGTTCCTGGGACAGTTTCTTGCGCACGCCCTTGATCTTGCCCATCAGCTCTCCGCCCTGGCTGCGATCCACCAGCGGAATGAGCCGATAGCCCACCTCGAGCCCAATCAGATCAACCGGGGTCACATCGTCCCAGCTCAGTTCCCGTTCGCGCGGCGCACGCTCCACCGCCTGGGCTTCTTCCGCCACCACCTCGGGCGCGGCCGCCTTGGGTTGCCGGAGCCAGGCGCCGATCCCGCAGATCGCAGCCAAGGTCAGGAATGGCAGGCCCGGCAGACCCGGGATGATGCCGATCAAGCCCAGGACCGCGGCCGCGGTGATCAGGGCCTGAGGCTTGCCGAACATCTGCCCCATCATCTGCTGGCCCATGCTCTGCTCGGCGACCGACACGCGGGTGACCACGATGGCCGCCGCGGTGGCGATGAGCAGCGCCGGGATCTGCGCCACCAGCCCGTCGCCGATGGTGAGCAGGCTGTAGTTATGGAGCGCGCCCGACAGCGGCAGTCCGTGTTGCAACATGCCGATCGCCAAGCCGCCCAGGAGATTGATGAACAGGATCAGGATGCCGGCCACGGCGTCGCCGCGCACGAACTTGCTGGACCCATCCATGGCACCGTAGAAATCCGCTTCGCGGCGGACTTCCTCGCGCCGCTGGCGGGCTTCATCCTGGCCGATGAGGCCGGCGTTGAGATCGGCGTCGATGGCCATCTGCTTGCCGGGCATCGCATCCAGGGTGAAGCGCGCCGACACCTCGGCGACCCGGGTGGCGCCCTTGGTGACCACCACAAAATTGATGATGGTGAGAATGGCGAATACCACCAGACCCACCGCGTAGTTGCCGCCGATGACGAATTCGCCGAAGGCTTCGATCACCGCGCCGGCAGCATCGGTCCCGGTGTGGCCATGGAGCAACACCACTCGCGAGGAGGCGACGTTGAGCGCCAGCCGCAGCAAGGTGGTGACCAGCAGTACCGAGGGAAACACCGAAAAATCCAGCGGCCGGATCACATAGACCGCCACCAGGATCACCACCAGCGCCATGCCGATGTTGAACGAAAACAGCAGATCCAGCGCGATCGGCGGCAGCGGCACCACGATCATCGCCATCATCACCAACAGCAGCAGGGGTGCGCCGAGCCCCCGCTGCAGAATGTGCAAGGCGTTGGGGACGGAGAATTGCGAGCTAGCCGGTTGCGGTGCCATCGGTTATCGATTCCGTGCCGAAATTTCGGCGGAAAACCGCCGCCAACAGGAGGGTCAGCAAGAACCGTTCCAGCGCTCGCGCCGGAGAAATTCATCGGGCACGTCGAGATCTTCCGGCGGTACCGGCGGCTCGGCGCCCGCTGCGGCGCTGGTCCGCAGCCGGTAGATGTAGGCCAGCACCTGGGCCACCGCCAGGTAGAGCCCGGCCGGAATCTCCCGATTCAGCTCGGTGCTGTAGTAGAGCGCCCGCGCCAACGGCGGCGCGGCGAACAGCGGTACCCGATGGGCGCTGGCCAGTGCGCGGATCTGCCCGGCCACCAGGTCGGTACCCTTGGCCACCACCCGCGGGGCGCCCGTGCCTCTGGGGTCGTAGCGCAACGCCACCGCGAAGTGCTCGGGGTTGGTCACGATCACGTCGGCCTTGGGCACCTCGGCCATCATCCGCCGGTTGGCGAGCTCGCGCTGAAGCTGGCGGACGCGGCCTTTCACTTCAGGATTGCCCTCGGTGTGTTTGCCTTCCTCGCGCAACTCCTGGCGCGTCATACGCAGCTTGCGCCGGTGCTGCCAGAACTGCAGGGGCACGTCGACGGCGGCGACGATCACCAGCGCCGCGCTGAGCTTGAGCAGCACCCAGCCGGCCAGCGCGAAACTGCCAGCGATGGCGCCCTGCAGATCGCGCTGCCCCAGCGCCGCCACCTGCGCCACCAAGCCATCGAACAGCGCCCAGGCGAGCCCACTCACCAGCCCGATCTTCACCAGCGCCTTGCCGAGCTCCGCGAGGCCCTGCGCGCCCAGCAAGCGCCGCAATCCGGCCAGCGGGTCGATCCGGCTCCAATTGGGCGTCAGCGCCTGGCCGCTCCACACCCAGCCGCCCAGCGCCAGGGTCGGCACCAAGGCCGCTAC
Organism: Pseudomonadales bacterium; assembly: GCA_020847115.1. Classification (GTDB taxonomy): domain Bacteria; phylum Pseudomonadota; class Gammaproteobacteria; order Pseudomonadales; family Porticoccaceae; genus JAGPUQ01. The sequence continues at coordinate 10,708 of JADLCO010000224.1, forward strand.
CAGCATGACGGCCGCGAACGGCAGCAGTAGCCACAGCGCCGCGCTCCATGCCTCGCCCAGCGCCTGCGTCAAGGCGTTCTCGGCGAAGATGCGCTCCGGAGTCAGCGCGAGCCCGTGGCGGAACAGCGCCGCCAGGCGCCCGCCCATGCCCGCACCCAGCACCAGCAGGGCACCGCTGCCGGCGAGCAGCATGGCGGCGGTGCCGAGCTCGCGGGAGCGGGGCACATCGCCGCGCTCGCGCGCCTCCTGGAGCCGCTTGGCACTGGGCGCTTCGGTGCGTTCCTGATCGCTCTCCTGCTCGGCCATGCTCAGCCGCCTCCCACCAGCGCGGCGGCGAGCCGAACCGATTCGTGCAACAGCGCGCCGAATTGCCCGGGCAGCGCCGGCAGGCTCAGGGCGATGGCGGCAAAGCCGGCGAGCATGGTGGCCGGAAACAGGACGCCGAAAATGTTGAGCTGCGGCGCCGCACGCGCCATGACGCCGAAGGCGAGGTTGACCAGCGTCAGCGCGACCACCGCGGGCAGCGCCACCAGCAGGGCTCCGGCGAACAGACGCGCGCCCCAGGCGGCGACGGCGGCGACACCGTCCAGGCCGTCGAGCGCGGCCCCGACCGGCAGCGCATGAAAGCTATCGAACAGCAGCTCGATCATGGCCTGGTGGCCGTCCAATGCGAGAAACAGCAAGGTGCCCAGCAGGCCGTAGAACGAGCCGACCACCACCGTCGCCTCTCCTTCGGGATCGATGAACTGGGCAAAGCCGAGCCCCATGGTCATGGCGATGAGCTGGCCCGCCAGCGCCAGCGCCGCGAGCGCGAGCTGCAGGATGAGCCCCATGGCGACGCCCACCGCGAGCTGCTGGGCGACCAGTAGCAAGCCGGCATCGCTGAACGGCGCGATCGCCGGCCCCGGCGGCAGCAGGGGCGCCAGCACCGCGCTCAGTGCCAGCGCCAGCGCCAACCGCGACCGCACCGGCACCTGACCGCGCGCGCCGAATATCGGGGCCGTCATCAACATGGCGCCGATGCGGGTGAACGCCCAGAACCAGTCGCCCAACAGGGTCGCGAGCGCGGCGCCGTCGACTACCATCGCCGATCAGCCGATGAGCCCCGGAATGCTGGCGAACAGGCGCTCGGTATAGTGGACCAGCACATCCAGCATCCAGGTCCCGGCGATCACCAGCACCACCGTCAGCACCAGCAGTTTGGGGATGAAGCTCAACGTCATCTCGTTGATCTGGGTGACCGCCTGAAACAGGCTGATCACCAAGCCCGTGACCAGCACCGCCACCAGCACCGGCGCGGCCACCAGCGCGGTGATCTTCAGCGCTTCCTGGCCGATGGCGACCACAGTGTCCGGTGTCATGACGGGCTCCTCGGCTCAGATCGTGTGGAAGCTCGCCGCCAGGGTCCCGACGATCAGGCTCCAACCGTCGATCAGCACGAACAGCATGAGTTTGAAGGGCAGCGAAATGAGCATCGGCGACAGCATCATCATGCCCATCGACATGAGCACGCTGGCGACCACCAGATCGATGATCACGAAGGGGATGAAGATCAAAAAACCCACCTGAAAGGCGGTCTTCAGCTCGCTGA
>JADLCO010000225.1 GCA_020847115.1 Pseudomonadales bacterium
CGCTGGCGGGAGATGCTGGCCCGCCTCAGCCCGGGCCTGCGCCAGGCGGTCGCCGCGCCCGAGGCGCTACCCTGACATCATCAGCCGTAACGGCGTGCGATCACCCCCGGTCACGCGACCTGCGTGCCCAGCACCACGTCCAAGGCCCGCAACTCGACCAGCACCGCAGCGCCGCCCGCGACCACCGCCGCCGGATCCGGGTGCTGCAGCTCGTCGGCGATGGACCGCAACACCTGCTCCCCCGTCATCTCCGGTCCGGACCCGGGCAGCAGCAACTGCAGCAGCCGCGCGGTCACCGCGTTGATCTCGAGAAACCTCACCTGATCGGCGCGGTTGCGATAGACCACCAGGTAGGTGGGCTGGGGCGGCGGCGCGGCGGGCTGGAATTCCGGACCCAGGCGATGGACCGGATAGCTGTAACAGAGGCTCCACGCCAGCGGTGACAGCACCGGGCAGCCACTGAGCAGATCTCCGGCCGGATCGATTCCCTCCCGGGGCAACTCGGTTGCGGCGATGTCGAGCGCCAGCTCGACCCATTCGTAATGGGCCAGTTCGATCAGGTAATGGGGATCGCCGGGCTCGGGCTCGTACTCCTGCTGGAGATAGGCCAGGAACTCGCGGCTGATCTCCAGAAAATAGGGGGTCTCGGCGCGATGGCGGGCGATGAAGTCGCGCACCAGGCGATCGACGCGGGCGGCGCCGAGCAGACCACACAGCACCGGGTACCCCGTGCGGATGAAGCCGGCGAGATTGTTGAAGATCAGATCCCGGTAGACCTGCAGGCGCCGGGGCTCGATGTCCGCCGGCGGCGGGCAGCGGTCGGGGTCGCGCAGGTGGGCGGCGAAGGCGCGCTGCACGCGCGCGAATGCCGGTATCGGCTCCGTCACGCCAACTCCGAAAGCGCGGCATGCGCCGCCTGCGCGCGCGCAATGCGCTCCACCTCCGCCATCAGGGTCGCCAGCGGTGGAATATTGAAATCGCGCTCCAGCAGGGTGGGAAACGCGCCGAAGCGCCGATAGGCGGCCTGCAGCAACCGCCACACCGGATCGACCACGGCGGCCCCATGGGTATCGACCAGCAGATCCTCGGCCTCGACCAAATGGCCGGCGATATGGCCGTAGGCGATCCGCGCCCCCGGGAGGCCCGCCAGAAATTCTTCCGCATCGTAACCGTGGTTGATCGCGTTGACATAGACGTTGTTGACGTCGAGCAACAGCGCGCAGTCGGCCTCCGCCAGCACCGCATTCAGAAACTCCAGCTCGCTCAGTTCTCCCGGCGGTGCCGCATAGTAGGACACGTTTTCGATGGCGATCCGACATTCCAGCAGGTCCTGCACCTGGCGGATGCGGGCCGCCACATGGCGCACCGCAGCGCCGGTGAACGGCATTGGCAGCAGGTCATAGAGATGGCCCCGATCGCTGCAATAGCTCAGGTGCTCGGAATAGCAGCGCACCCGATGGCTGCGGAGAAAGGCCTTGAGCTCGCGCAGGAAGTCCAGATCCAGCGGGTCGGTGGACCCCAGCGACAGCGACAGGCCGTGGCACGCAACTGGATAGCGCTCGCTGAACTCGCGAAAACGCCGCCCCAGCCGGCCGCCCACCCGCATCCAGTTTTCCGGGGCCACCTCCAGAAAGGTGGGGCGGGCGCCGGCCCAGGAGGACAGCGGATCCAGCAGGGTCCGCCGCAATCCCAGTCCGGCCCCCGCGACGGCGACGTCAGTGTTCATCGCCACGCGTCAACGGGTATCACACCCCGGCAGGGTCCGCAGATTACTGGGAAGCTCCGCACTTGCCTTCGCCGGCCTTGCTCTCGGTAGCCTGCTGTGCGCCACACTTGCCCTCGGCCGCACCCTTGCCGGCGCCGCACTTGCCCTCGGCCTGTTTGGCTTCGCCGGACTCCTTGGTGGCAGCCTTGCCGCCGCACTTGCCTTCCCCGCACTTGCCTTCGCCGCACTTGCCTTCGGCTTCGGCCTTTTCGGCCAGACTGTAACCAGCCTCGAGCGGGTTCAGTTGAAACGGATTCTCCGTGGCCGCTGCCAGCGGCGACAGCGCCACCGAGGCCAGGAACGCGGTACCGACGGCCGCGGCGATAGGTTTTTTCGATTGACTGGGCATAACGGTCTCCTGTGGTTGTTGGCCCCCATCAGTCGCCCAGGGGCCGGGACCCTTACACGGGTCCCGGCTATGATTGGCGCTGCACGGAGAAGTTGCAACGCGTCGCCAATGGCCCGTTGCACGGAGCGCTCAGGTTGCCCGCCGGCCCAGCAGGTTCAGGGGAATCTTCAGGTAGGAGACGCCGTTGCTCTCGGGGGGCGGTAGTTCGCCGGCGCGGATGTTCACCTGCAGCGACGGCAGGATCAGCACCGGCGCCGCCAGCGAGGCATCCCGCTCGGCGCGGAAGGCCACGTACTCGGCCTTAGTGGTACGGGCGTTGATCTGGATATTGCTGCGCTTCTGCTCGCCGACCGTGGTCTGGAACGCCAGCGGCCGGCCGCCCGGCCGGTAGTCGTGGCACATGAACAGCCGAGTCGCGTCGGGCATGGCATAGAGGCGCTGGATGGAGTCATAGAGCTGCTCGGCCGAGCCATTGGGAAAATCGCAGCGCGCCGAACCATAATCGGGCATGAACAGGGTGTCGCCGACGAAGACCGCGTCGCGGATCTTCCAGGACATGTGCGCCGGCGTGTGCCCCGGGGTGTGCAGTGCCTCCACCGCGAGTTCACCGAAGTCCAGGCGATCGCCCTCGTCGAGCAGCACGTCGAACTGGCGGGCGTCGACCGGAAAATCCACGCCGAGATTGTAGATGTCGCGGAAGATCCGCTGGATCTCGCCCATGCGGGCACCGGTCACCGTCCTGGCGCCATAGCGCTCCTTGAAAAACGGCATGCCCGTGAGGTGGTCGGCGTGGGCATGGGTATCGATGACATAGTGCACCCGCAACCCTTCGCGGTCGATGTAGGCGGCGATCTGCTCGGCCGAGGTCCAGCTGGTGCGGCCGTTCTTGGGATCGTAGTCGCGCACCGGGTCGATCACCACGGCATCCTTGCCAGCATGCACGACGTAGGACAGGGTCGAAGTCTGGGTTTCGAAGAAATGCTGGATTTTCATGGGCTACTCCATCGACACGACGATTGACCGCGCCGCAGGCGAGATGACGAAACCGGGATGCGCTAGGGGGTCAGCTCGGGCACCGCTGCGGGAAAGCTGCGCACCCGGTGCCAATCGAGCCCGAGGTCGCCTTTCAGCATCCGCCAGTACAGGAACGGCAGGTAATACTTTTTCAGCCACCAGTAAAAACGCCGTGGAATGCGCGGATCGAACGGAAAGCTCGGCGCCACCACGCCGTCGTAGAGAAACTCCGCGAGCATGATCCGGCCGCGCGAGGTCGTCAGCGGGCACGAGGCATAACCGTCGTAACGCTGCGTCTCCCCCTTGCCGCGCAAGGCGTGCAGCAGATTGGCGACCACCACCGGCGCCTGGGCGCGCACCGCGGCAGCGGTCTTGCTGTTGGGGGTGGTGGTGCAGTCGCCGAGGCCGAAGACGTTTTCGTAGCTGGTATGGCGCAGGCTGTGCTTGTCCACGCTCATCCAGCCGGAAGCATCGGCGAGCGGGCTGGCCTTGATGAAATCCGGCGCCGACTGCGGCGGCACCACGTGCAGCAGGTCGAAACCCAGCTCGACGCGGCGCTTTTCGTCGCCGGCCCCGACCTCGAAGATCGCGCGCTTGCCGGGACCATCCACCGCCACCAGGTTGTGACCGAAATGGGGCTGGATGCCGTAATGCGCCACCACCTTGTCGAGTGCCTGCGAGTAGAACGGAATACCGAACATCGCCGGCCCGGGGGTGAAAAAGTGCATGCCCGCCGCGATGCCCTTGCGGCGGCAATGATCGGCGGCCAGATCGAGGATTTTCTGCGGGGCGCCGGCGCATTTGATCGGCATCGCCGGCTGAGTGAACAGCGCCTCGCCGCCGCGCAGGCCGCGCAGGCACTCCCAGGTATAGGGCGCCAGATCGTAGCGATAATTGCTGGAGACGCCGTTCCTGCCCAGCGTCGCTTCCAGCCCCTCGATCTTGTGCCAATCGAGCTGCAGCCCGGCGGCCACCACCAGATAGCGGTACTCGATCGTCCCGCCCGAGGCGAGTGCCAGCCGATTCTGCTCCGGCGCAAATGCGTCGACCCGATCCCGAATCCAGGTGACCCCGGCCGGCAGGCAGTCCGCGGTCCGGCGCCGGGTGCGGGCGACGTCGTAGGCACCGCCGCCGACCAGCGTCCAGGCCGGCTGATAGTAGTGATGCTCCGAGGGTTCGATGATCGCGATATCGAGATCGGGCTGTGCGGATTTCAACAGCGCGGCGGTCGTGGCTCCGGCCGCGCCCCCACCCACCACCGCCACCACGTGGCGTGCGACTGTGTCATTCATGACCAAGCTCCCCTGAGACTGTCCGTGCGCGGTTACCATACCGGGCGGGTAGCGTGCAACGCCAGTGGGTGACCACTACGGCCTGGTTTCCCGGCGGACAATCTAACATAGCTATTTCGAATAATGTTATTTCATTTTATTATAACCAGCCCACCCTGACTTCCTCCCGGAACGCTCATGGATCGCACCCCCGGTACCACCGCAGACCACCCCGCACCTGCCGCCCACCCTCGGCGCAAGTGTCCACGGCTGTTGCCGCTGTGCGCAGAGTTGCGCCAATACGACCGCACCACCCTCCTCCAGGATCTGCTCGCCGGCACCATCACCGCGATCCTCCTGGTCCCCCAGGCACTGGCCTATGCGCTGCTCGCCGGATTGCCGGCGGAAGTCGGGCTCTATGCCAGCATCATCCCGCCCATCGTCTACGCCCTGTTCGGCACCAGCCGCACCCTGGCGGTCGGCCCGGTGGCTGTGGCCGCGGTGATGGTCGCCACCGCGCTCTCGCCCTATGCCGGCGGCGATCCCGGCGCCTATGTGACGGGAGCCTTGATCCTGGCCGCCCTCACCGGGGTCATCCTGCTGGGATTGGGTCTGCTGCGGCTGGGCTGGCTCACCGCGTTCATCAGCCACCCGGTGCTATCGGGTTTCACCACCGGCGCGGCGATTTTCATCATCGGCACCCAGCTCGCGGCACTGACCGGGATCCCCTTGCCGCGCGATGCCGATTTCGCCCAGTCCATCGCCGTCCTGATCGCGCACCTCGCCGCCGCCAACCCCGCCACCAGCGCCTTCGGCCTGACCGCCGTGGTGGTGCTGGCGCTGGCCCGCGGGCACCTGCCCCGCGCCCTGTCCGCGCTCGGCATCGCGCCGCAGAAAGGGGCGATCCTGAGCCGCATGGCGCCCTTGGTGCTGGTGGCGATCGCCATCGCCGTGGCCACGCAGACCGCCGCCGCCCAGCGCTGGGGCGTCGCTACCGTGGGCACCGTACCCGGCGGCTTGCCGCGTCTGCAGCTGGACTTTCTCCAGGCCAAGGGCTGGCTCGACCTGCTGCCCGCGGCCGCGCTGATCGCGCTGATCGGCTACGTCGAGAGCATCTCGGTGGCCAAGGCCCTGGCCTTCCGCCGCCGGGAAAAGATCGATCCGGACCAGGAGTTGCGCGCGCTCGGCCTCGCCAACGTGGCCGCAGCCTGCGCCGGGGCGATGCCGGTGGCCGGAGGCTTTTCGCGTTCCATGGTGAATTTCGACGCCGGCGCCCGTACCCAGATCGCGGCCATCGTCACCGCGAGCTGGGTAGCCCTGGCGACCCTCGCCTTCACCGGCCTGCTCGCCGACCTGCCGAAGGCCGTGCTCGCGGCGATCATCGTGGTCGCGGTCTGGCAGCTGGTCGATTTCGCCAACCTGCGCCACACCTGGACTTATGACCGCGGCGACGGCGCCGCCCAGGCCGCGACCCTGGTCGGGGTGCTCGCCTTCGGCATCGAGCGCGGGCTCACCATCGGCGTCGCCCTGGCGCTGGTGCTGTTCCTCTACCGCACCAGCCGTCCCCACATCGCGGTGGTCGGCCGGATTCCGGGCACCGAACACTTCCGCAACATCCACCGCCACCTGGTGGAGACCTGGCCGCGGCTGCTGCTGGTGCGGATCGACGAAAACCTGTATTTCGCCAACACCCCGCGGGTCGAATCGGAACTTCAGAACCTGGTGGTCGACCGCGACCAGCTGACGGACGTGGTATTGATCCTCTCCGGCGTCGCCTACATCGACGCCAGCGCCCTCGAGATGCTGGAAAATTTCGCCTCCGGACTGGCCGCGGCCGGCATTCGCCTGCATCTGGCCGAGGTCAAGGGGCCGGTGCTCGACCGCCTGCGCGACAGCGCCCTCAGCGCCGGGCTCGGCGCCGACCGCATCCACATTTCGACCCAACTTGCGGTAAACCGGCTTGTCGGCGCCACCTGACCGGCCCATCCACCGGCACCCCCGCCGGCGCCGGGCGGTCGCCGCAGTGCTGGCGCTGGCGGCGATCGCTGCCGCGGCACCCGCAGCCCAGCGGGGCTGGCTGGCATTGCTGATCTTGCAGGACATCCAGGCCGGCAGCGGGGACAGCCTGCTCAAGGAACACACGTCGCCGCCCCTGCGCAGCGCCGCGGAGTTCTCCATCGACGATCGCCACCACGTCGCCGACCGCTATCTGCCCACGGCGCGCGCGCCGCGGGCCACCCTGATCCTGCTGCACGGGTTCACCCCCGAGGGCCGGCGCGAGCCCCGGCTCACCCGGTTCGCCGCCACCATGGCGCGCGCCGGCTTTGCCGTGCTGGTGCCGGAACTGGACGGCATGCGCTCGCTCGCCGTGAGCATCGAGGATGCCCGCGTCATCGGTGATGCGCTGCGCCACGAGCTGGCTCCGCCTAACGCCGGCGCCTGCCCCCTGGGGGTGATGGCGCTCAGTTTCGCGGTGGGGCCGGCGGTGATCGCGGCACTGGCGCCGGAGGTTCGGGACCGGGTGGACTTCGTCGTCGCGGTGGGCGGCTACTATGATCTCGACGCCGCCATCACCTATGCGACCACCGGGTTCGATCCGCTCTCCGGCCGCCGCGGCGTGCCACCGGCGCCGGAGGGCCGCTGGTGGCTGCTGCGCAGCCAGGCCGACCGCCTCGCCACGCCGACCGACCGCGCCGCCATGGCCGAGATCGCCCGGCGCCGACTCGCCGACCCCGACGCCGCGGTGGACGATCTGCTGCCCCGGCTCGGCGCCGGGGCGCGCGCCCTCTATGCGCTGACTGCCAACACCGACCCCCAGCGCACACCGGCGCTGCTCGAATCCCTGCCGGACCGCATCCGGCGGCAGTTGCACGCACTGAACCTGGCAGCGCGGGACCTCGATTCCCTGCACGCGCAGCTGCTGCTGATCCACGGCACCCGCGACCCCCTGATCCCGATCTCCCACAGCCGCGCACTGCGCCAGCGCATCGGCGGCGACCGGGCCTGGCTGTTCGAAGCCGACGGCCTCCAGCACGTCGACGTCGCCCCGGGACTGCGCGACGCCTGGCAGCTGTGGCATGCGGTCTACGACCTGCTGGCACTGGTGGCAGACCGCGCCGCCTGCGGCTAGCGCCTCGGGAATCGGCCGCCGCCGAAGTAGCCCTGCGGTTCACCCACCTCCCAGTGCCGTGAATCCGATCATGGGAGCCGGAGACAGCACCTGGCCGGCCGGCCATTTCCGAGCATCACGCCGAACCCGCCGAGGGCAAATCGCCGATATGGCCAGCAGCGGGCTCGCGAACGCCCGATGACGCCCCCGCGCAGTCGCCGCAACCACCCGGACGGTTGCGACGGTGCGTCGGTCTAACTCAGCAATTGCCCTTCTTGGCCTGCCCGGGTGGACAGAAATGGCCGCGGTGGCGGTGGCCGTCGTAATCCCCGTGGTCGTGATGGTAGTACCCGTCGCCGCCGCGATCGTGGTCGCGATCATGGTGGTGGCCGTCGCCATCATCGTCGGTGGTCACTGCCACACCCGCAGCGGCCCCGACACCGGCGCCGATGATGGCGCCATCGCGGCCGCCCACGGTCTCGCCCACGGCACCGCCAATGGCGCCGCCCACGGCACCACCGACTGCGGCATCCAAGGTGTCACTGCCCGCAAATCCAGCGACCGGCACCGCCAACGACAGCACCAAAACCCACTTTTTTCCAGCGCGCATCACGTTCTCCACAGTTGTCGTCCGGCCGCAGTCCTGGCTGTCGCCGCCCCGGAGCCGGTGCCTCACCAACGCGCCAACCGGTGCGAAGTTGACGGTCGGCCCGGAAGACACCCGGCATTCTGGCGAAAGGGATCGGGAGGGAGCGGCCGGCAGCCGGCATCAGGTGTGGGCGCCCGTCCGCTGGGCCAGCCAGTGGTCGAGCGAGAGTCTGCCCGGACCCGACAACAGCAGCGGCATCAGCGCGGCGAGGTAGATCAGCGGCAACTTGAACCCGTTGTCGCAGACGTTGTAGCCATTGCCGGCGTGAACGCTGCTCCAGGCCACGATGGTCAATATGATCAGGGTCACACTGGCAAAGCGGGTGAATAGCCCCAGCAGCAGTGCAACCGGCGCAATCAGTTCCGCCCAGGTCGCCACCTGCCAGCTGATGCCCACCGGGATGACGTCGAACGGAAACGGAAAATCCGCCTGGATGTGCGCAAACCAGTTGCTGCCACCCAGCTTCTCCAGGCCCGCCTCAAAAAATTCGTAGGCGAGCAGCAGGCGCAAGGTCACGGGCCCCAGCCACTCGCCGACAGCGCCGAGCTGGTTGGGGAACTGCACCAAGAGAATATCGCGCACGGTATTGAAGATCATGAGTCTCTCCAGCAGTGGGGGATGGGATGCCTGCCGAGGCTGCGGTGTGGCGGCGGCCTGGTGCCGTCGAACGTGGCGGACGCTGTGACCCGCTTTGGCGCGGCTGTGTCGACGGTTCCACGAAATTTCTTACGACGGTGGCTCCCCGGCGCCCGGGGGTGGACCAGGGGGTGGCGGTACCTAGCGCCAAGCTTCACGGGTCGGGTTTGACAAACTTCAGGGTCATGCGATCGCTCTCGCCGATGGCCAGATAGCGCTCGCGATCGACCTCGCCGCCGCGCAGTACGGGCGGCAGACTCCACACGCCCTGGGGGTGGTCGGCGTCGTCGCGGGGATTGGCATTGAGCTCGCTGC